>JAKIST010000003.1 GCA_021648495.1 Draconibacterium sp. | reverse complement strand
ATGGTGGCGAACGTGCTTTTGTCCTTTCGGGGCAATACGAAAAATTAGTTCCCATGGACATTCTTCCGGTACATTTGTTAAAAGCCATTTTGGTGAACGATATCGACAAAATGGAACAGCTTGGGATTTATGAGGTTATTGAAGAAGATTTGGCACTTTGCGAATATGCTTGTACTTCGAAAATTAAAGTACAAGACATTGTACGCACCGGAATTAATACAATGATTAAAGAACTTGGATAATCTTAGGAATAATAATTCATGAATTTATAAAACATAAAAGGGGATGATTAGAGAATTGATTATTGTTGCAAGGTACAAGTTACAGGTTGAAGGTTGTTCTTCCAACTTCCAACTTCAATCTTCCAGCCTTTCTTCAATCTTCGGTCTTGGGTCTTCCAACTAATTTCTTAAAAATGCAATTCATAAAAAACTTTTTTGAAAAAACAGAACCTCTTGTACAGAAAGGAGCCAAATATCATTGGTTACATTCTACTCACGAAGGATTCTTTACTCTATTCTTTGTTCAAAAGGATACTTCAAAATCGGGAACTCACATTCACGATTTTACAGATTTGAAACGAACCATGGGAATTGTTGTGCTGGCACTTGTCCCTGCCATTTTATTTGGCATGTACAACACGGGTTTTCAACATTTCAAGGCAATTGGAGAGCTAACTTCCACAGGATTTTTTGAAATATTTATATACGGGTTACTTAAAGTAATTCCTATAATTGCTGTTTCGTACATTGTTGGCCTGGGAATTGAATTTGTATTTGCACAAAAGCGCGGTCACGGAATCCATGAGGGATTTTTGGTTTCGGGTATTTTAATTCCATTGGTAATGCCCATTGAAACCCCGCTTTGGATGATTGCAGTTGCAACCGCATTTGCAGTTATTATTGGAAAAGAAGTTTTTGGCGGAACCGGAATGAACATTTGGAACCCAGCTTTGGTTGCCCGTGCGTTCCTGTTTTTTGCTTACCCTGCTCAAATGTCGGGAGAGTCGGTTTGGGTAGCATTAAAAGATTCTGACAAATTGGTTGACGGATTTTCCGGAGCAACGCCACTGGCCCAAGCGGCTGCCGGACATATCAACTTTAGTATTGCCGATGCATTCTTCGGGTTTATCCCGGGTTCCATTGGAGAAACTTCGACACTCGCAATATTACTTGGGGCAGTAATATTAATTGTAACCGGAATAGGAAGCTGGAAAATTATGTTATCTACCGTAGCCGGTGGTTTAGTAATGGGAATAATCCTTAATATTTTTGCAGTGAACCCTTTTATGGAATTGCCTTTCTGGCAGCATTTGTTTATTGGAGGATTTGCCTTTGGTGCCATTTTTATGGCCACCGACCCAGTTTCGGCTGCACAAACAGATAAAGGAAAATACATTTATGGATTCCTGATAGGAATTCTTGCTATTTTAATCCGTGTTATTAATCCTGCTTACCCCGAAGGAATGATGATGGCAATTTTGCTGATGAATACATTTGCACCACTTATCGACCATTACGTTGTAAATGGAAACATTAAAAAACGATTGAAAAGAGCTTCCGTCAGTTGATGGATTGCTAACTGAAAAATATAGATCATGAACAGAAACGGTAATACTTACACATTTTTATATGCGGCAATTATGGTTATTCTTGTCGCCGCAGTTCTCGCATCAGTGTCGTTGGCTTTAAAACCGAGGCAGACAAGGAATTTTGAAATTGAAAAAAAACAGAACATTCTGGCTTCAGTAAATATTGAAAGCACGGTTGCCAATGCAGAAGAATTGTACGCCAAAAATATTGTAAACGAATATGTGGTTAATGTAAAAGGTGAACTGGTGAAAGGCGATGCGTTTAATACCGACCTCAAAAAAGAAAGGGCAAAAGCACCGAAAGATATGATTCTTCCCGTGTTTGAATGTAAAACCAAAAACGGGTTAAAATATATTCTCCCGCTGAGAGGAACAGGATTATGGGGACCAATCTGGGGATTTGTTTCTTTGAACGAAGACATGAATACAATTTATGGTGCCAATTTCGACCACGAAGGAGAAACTCCCGGGCTGGGTGCCGAAATTGCAACCCCTGCTTTTCAAGCACAATTTTCAGGAAAGAAAATATTTGATGAGGCAGGAAAATTAGTTTCAATTTTTGTTGCCAAAGTCGGACAAGTAGCACCCGAAGAGCATAAAGTAGATGGAATTTCGGGAGGTACAATTACAAGTAAAGGCCTTCAGAAAATGCTTCTCGATGACTTTTCCAGCTATAAAGAATTCTTAATCAAGAAAAAATCATAAGCAATGAGCGATCCATTATTTTCAAAGAAAAACTTAAAACTGCTGTCGGATCCAATAAACGGCAGTAATCCGATTACCGTTCAGGTACTGGGAATTTGCTCGGCACTGGCAGTTACCGCACAGTTAAAACCAGCTATTGTAATGGCAATTTCCGTTATGGCCGTGTTAGCTTTGGCAAACGTAATCGTTTCACTTTTACGGAATA
Source organism: Draconibacterium sp. (assembly GCA_021648495.1). Taxonomy (GTDB): domain Bacteria; phylum Bacteroidota; class Bacteroidia; order Bacteroidales; family Prolixibacteraceae; genus Draconibacterium. The sequence continues at coordinate 31,044 of JAKIST010000003.1, read as the reverse complement.
CAATCCCAAACCGGATCAGGATAATTGTACAATTAGTTATTATTGCAGCATTAGTAATATTGGTAGACCAGGTATTAAAAGCTTTTGTATATGAAATTAGTAAGCAACTTTCTGTATTTGTTGGGTTAATAATCACCAACTGCATCCTAATGGGGCGTTTGGAAGCTTTTGCCCTCGGCAACCGTCCGTGGCCTTCTTTCCTCGACGGAATTGGAAATGCAGCAGGATATGGTGTAATACTTATTATTGTTGGGTTTTTTCGCGAACTACTGGGTTCGGGATCGTTGCTCGGCTTTCGAATTATTCCCAACAGTTGGTACATTGCGCAAGGTGGTTTTTATTCGAATAACGGAATGATGATACTGCCACCAATGGCATTAATTACCATCGGTATTATTATTTGGGTACAACGCAACCGTAACAAAGGATTAATCGAAAACTAAACAAAGGTATAAATTATGGAAAATCTAATTAATATATTCGTTAAGTCAATTTTTACTGAGAACATGGTTTTCGCCTATTTTCTGGGCATGTGTTCTTATCTTGCAGTTTCTAAGTCGGTAAAAACAGCTGCTGGTTTGGGGATTGCAGTAGTTTTTGTTTTGGGAATCACAGTTCCTGTCGATTACTTACTCGAAAACTATGTCCTAAAAGAAGGAGCGTTAGCATGGTTGAATCCATCCTTTGCAAGTGTCGATCTCAGTTTCTTGTCTTTCATCATGTTTATTGCAGTAATTGCATCGATGGTACAATTGGTAGAGATGATCGTTGAAAAATATGCTCCGGTTTTGTATAATCAATTGGGAATTTTCCTGCCTCTAATTGCAGTAAATTGTGCTATTCTTGGAGGGTCGTTATTTATGCAGCAAAAAGCATTTTTAAATGTTGCCGAAGCTACAACTTATGGAATAGGCTCAGGAGTTGGATGGTTCCTGGCAATTATTGGTGTAGCAGCTATTCGGGAAAAAATTCAATATTCAAATGTACCTGCGCCATTACGCGGACTGGGAATTACATTTATTGTAACTGGTTTAATGGGTTTGGCTTTTATGGGTTTTATGGGAATTAAATTATAAAAAAAAGAGACCGTTTTTGAGTTTATTATTTTGAAATTATTATGAATTATTTTTTGTTTATACAAGGCGGAATTGACGAAAATAGCAACAGCTATTTAAGGAAATTTCACGCAGTTTAAAGGAAAAAGACGAATAATATTATGAGAGAATGAATTCAATACAGTCTCACTAAATCAGTTAGCAAATGATATTGTTATCAACACAATCAACAATTATTATTACCAGTGTGCTGGTATTTCTTGGCATAACCATTTTATTGGTTGCCATTTTACTTTTTGCCAAGAAAAAATTAATGCCTTCTGGAATCGTAAAAATAAGTATCAACGACGGTGATATAGAAAAAGAAACTGAACCCGGCGAAACACTTTTAACTACCCTTGGGAACAATAAAATATTACTTCCTTCTGCTTGTGGTGGTGGTGGTACCTGTGGCATGTGCCGTTGCCAGGTTGAATCGGGTGGCGGTTCGATACTGCCTACCGAAACTGGGTTTTTTACGCGCAAAGAACAAAACAACAACTGGCGTTTAGCTTGTCAGGTGAAGGTAAAAGAAGACATGGGAATAAAAATCCCCCAAGAAGTGCTTGGCGTTAAAAAATGGGAATGTGAAGTAGTGTCAAATAATAACCTGGCAACCTTTATTAAAGAATTTGTTGTCAGGCTGCCCGAAGGCGAAATATTGGATTTCAAATCGGGGGGGTACATTCAAATTGATGTGCCTAAAATCGACGTTGATTTTAAAGACATGGACATTGCAGAGGAGTACCGCGAGGAGTGGAAAAAATTTGGAATGTTCGATTTGGTCATGAAAAACCCGGAACCTACATTCCGTGCTTATTCAATGGCCAACCATCCTGCCGAGGGAAATATTGTAATGCTCAATATTCGTATTGCTACTCCACCGTGGGATCGCGCAAACAATGGATTTAAGAAAGTTAATCCGGGTATTTGTTCTTCTTATATTTTTAATCTTAAACCAGGCGACAAAGTAAACATTTCAGGTCCGTACGGTGAGTTCTTTTTGAAAGATAACGACAACGAAATGATGTTTATTGGAGGTGGTGCCGGAATGGCGCCGATGCGTTCGCATTTGTTCCACCTCTTTCATACCTTAAAAGAAACAAAGAAAAATATAACCTTTTGGTACGGTGCACGCTCGTGGAAAGAAGTTTTCTATTACGACCAATTCCGTGCGATTGAAAAAAACTTCCCCAACTTCAAATTTCATTTGGCACTTTCGGAACCACAACCCGAAGACAAGTGGGAAGGGCCAGTTGGATTTATCCACCAGGTAATTTACGACAACTACCTGAGCCAACATGAAGAACCGGAAGAAATTGATTTCTACATGTGCGGGCCACCAATGATGAACGATGCCGTTCAGAAAATGCTTTACAATTTGGGTGTACCAGACGAAAACGTTTTGTATGACGATTTCGGGAGCTAAATAAGTATTGAGTAGTTAGTAAAGAAAATATTAGAACCACTTTTCGACAGTTGTCGGAGGGTGGTTTTTTTCTGCCCCTGCCCCTCGTTTCCGAACGAGGGGTTAGATGTTTCTAAGTTTTCAACTCACATATTTGTCGTTGAAAACGACATTCAGCTTACCCCTCGTTGCAAACGAGGGGTAGTTTAAGTTCACCAAAAACCTTAGTTATACAATTTGATTTTAACTTGCCGCTTAACCTAAATTGAAAATGCTAATCACTAAGCGGTTTCGAACCGCTTAGCGAGTTGTTGAATATGCGACACTATTCAGGTTGGTATTATTTGTCAGAGTTTAATCCCATGGATGAACACTGGGTTTAATTATCAACTCACTGTTTACAACAGGGTTAATAAAAAAAACTGATTCAAAGTTCGAAATAGGCTTTTTCATACTATATTTGGTACAATATAAAATATATTATGGCTAAACCTACCAAAAGAACGGCTTCTCGTGAAACTGCTTCTAAAGAACAAAAGCAAGGGAAAAGAGAAGAAACTTCTCCCGGAAAATTTCGTCTCAGAGATGCAAAAACGGGATGATTTGTTAAAGGAAGTGTATCTATCCGTCCACCAAAAAAATAAAAATTATGGCAAAAAAATCAACATCAAAACCGATTAGTACTCAAAAAATTAAAGATAATTCGAGAATTAAAAAAGCTGAACAAAGTAAAGGCTTAGCAAAAGAATCTGCTTTTGATAAGAACCCAGATGTTTTTATTTCCTGACGACCACCAAAACCTAAAACTAAAAAATAATAAAAATAAACATCATGGCTAATAAATCACCATCAAGACCGGTAACCACACCAAAAACAAGACCAACAATATACACCCCTAAAGGTGTACCGCTAAAAAGGGAATCTCCTTCTCCTTCCACAGTATCCGGCAGACCACCTAAAAAAACTTAAAATATTAATATAAAATAGAATAATATTGAGGAAAGTCCTGTAATCATAAGACCGGTGCATATGTAATTAATTGGGTTAATCCATTTTTCAACTTTGTCGGCCTTTTCGTCTGTTTCCTTTATGTCTGCTTCTTGTTGTGCAGTAGGATTGTCACCAGCATCAATTGTTTCCTGGCACATAATATAATCCAATTCGTTAACTCTTTTGCCCACAAACTGTCCAATAAAATTTACTATAACAGTAAACAGAAAAGCAACACCTGAAACCCAAATCAACCAATGAGGATCACGGCAATTGTCTGATAAATACTTTATGGTTTCCAGACAAACATAAATTCCGCCACCACTAATTGAAATCAAAAGAAGATCAATTCGATTATTGCTGTATGTAATATTCTCCTTCGCAAAATTCTGCCGTTCGCTAATACTATCCACTTGGCTGTGATTAAATTTGAAGCTAAAGTAATAAAATCATTTAGAATCTTTTATCGGTGAAATGAGTTATTAAATCGAATTTATTAGAATATTTACTTAAATCGTTTGTGTTTCACACTGATACAAGCTGAATTAGTTCTTGTCTCGTAAAGTCTGAATTCAAGACATAATAAAAATCTCAAATGACAAGCACCAAAATACAAATAAATCACAATAACCGAAATATCAATATTTAAAACTGGTTTGAACATTGATATTTGTGATTTGAGTTTTGTTATTTGTCCATAAGATCCCTTCGGAGATGCTTCTTTTAAAAATGGACAACTTTATTGACAGGCTCTAATTAATGACTAATTCATCGTTTAAAATCGTTCAACCCAATAAAATACTTGTTAATCCTTTTTATTTGTTGTAAATTGTTTCACGCAATCTTACTGAAATGGATGTCGATTTGTACATAGACCAAATAATTCAAACTTATAAATCATCGATTCGATTTAGAATTGGATTTGCTGTACTTATTGTTTTCATTGGTTTATTAATCATCTTGCTTAGCTCATTCGAAATTGTTCATTTCCCCGAGGGACTAAAAAGTTTGCTTGGCGTTTCAGGAACGCTGGTTTCTTCCGTTTGTGCTTTTCCTATTAAAGAAATTGTTGACCGTAAAAACAGGATTAAATTAATTAGCGAGTTGTCCGAACAACACAAACATTCAAAAGGTGCCGATAAAAAAAAGCTGGAAGAATTAATCTGGAAATTTATTGAAAAAAACGTACTTGGATAATTATGGAAAATCAAAATGAAAAAATATTGAGCAAGTTCCAGGCCGAAGAAAAAAAATCGAAAAAGCGGATGTTACTTTATTCTTCAATACCCATAATTTTAACAATCGTTCTAATCGTAATTTCATATTTATCGGTTGACAATGCCAATAAACAAGTACAAAATCTTGAGACCCAAAAACAAAACCTTGAAGTTACCATCAACGAACTCAACAATTTAATGCGTTTAAAAACCGACAGTCTTGCAGAGATGAGAAAAGTAATGGAAATGGCCATTAATTACAAAGACAAACGGTATTCATTTAATTTTTCAATCGACAAAGAGTTGTTTTCGGTTTACCCCAAACAAACGCAATTGTTAACCGCAATGCGCGAAATGATAGACGATGAAAAGCTTAAGTGGCTTTTGGGAGGAAATTCGCCTGAAAAAGGTTTCGACTCGCCCAGCTTTGCAACTTATATGATAAACAAATTTGCTGTAACAAAAATCGACAATAGCAACCGCTACAAGTTAAGGGAGGTTTTGCCAAAAATAGATTCTTCGGTAGAAGTAGGAGATTTAGTTTTTTACGAACACGGTTACGCTATGTTCTATTTTAGGTACCGCGGCAAACCATTTGTTGTTGGAATGACCCCGATCGGTCTAACATCTCTTACTCTTGATTTTGGTCCAAAAATAATTGGGTACGGAAAAGTGAGTTATTAGTTCTGTTAAAAATTACTCCATTTTTAATGTTCGAAAAGTTGAAACCCGGAATACTTTTTTAAAACCTTGAATTGAGAGACTGCTTTGGTTTTGTTTTCATTAATTATTATGATTGATTTAATTTTAGCCAAGCTGGTTTTATCGAGAATAGCACCAGCTATTTAAGGAAAATCCAACACGTAATAAATGAAAAAGATGGATAAGGTAAATGGATAAATTCAAAATAATCTCTCATATTAATGAAACTTTTGTTCGTATTAAATAATATATTTTGGTTACATTCATCGCATTAAGTTGGACAACACACCAAAATGGACAAATTTACTACCAAGTACTTAACAATCATCTTTTTATGGCTATTTTATTTTTTCCCTCCAAATTCAGTTGCGCTGCAATTAGAGGTATCGATGGACGCTACGGATTCAACACAAATTAAATTTCAGAAAAAAATTACCGAAGCAGCCGACGATAGCCTAAAACTAATAAATACCCATTATGAATATGGCGAATATTTCAATGAGGAGGGAAATGTAGAAGCATCAATCGAACAATTTAAAATAGCACTGCGAATTGCAAGAAAGATAGATGACAATGTGAAAGTGACAAGCGCAGGCAATTATTTAGCAAATATGTACGCTGTTAAGGCCGATTTTAATGCCTCAAACGACGCGTATAAAATAGCTTTGGAAGCTGCCGAGAAAACACAGGATAGTGGAGAGATTGCAAAAATTAGTATGAACCTTGCCAGTAATTACAATTTCACAGCCGAGTACGACAAAGCAATAAAACATGGACTTTATGCCCTCAAAATAAAGGAAACCACCAATAATCTGGAACGGATTTGCTACCACTACATTGCAATGGGCAATATTTTCAGGGAAAACAACAATACTACAAAGTGGGAAGAATATGTGCGGAAAGCTTATAAAATGAAAGATGTAGAAGGGTGTGCTTCTTTTAGTGACATTGCTAAAATATACAATAGTTTGGGCGGAATTGCAGTTCAAAAAGAAGAATTCGAAAAAGCCTTGCTTTACTATGATTCGCTTATGGTTTTATGCAAAGAGGCTAATTACGACCAGGGAATCAATACTGCTTTAACCAATAGTGCTGGTGTTTATAAACAATTCGACAATCCTCAAAAAGCCTTAACATTAGCAATTGAATCGGAAAAGTATTTTGGTGATAATCCATACGATACTATTTTCGGCAATAATTTTAAAGCTGAACTCTATCAACAATTGGGGCAGAATAAGAAAGCACTGGAATTAGCACGCAAAAACATTAACATTGAGGAGATTGACAATTATTCAACTGAGAAATTAAAATGTTTACAATTGCTGTACGAATTGAATTTCAAATTATTGAATTACGATGAAGCATTTTTCTGGAACGACTCGTTGCGAAACACCGAAAAAATATTACGGGATGAAGATATCCGACAATCAATGGAGGAGCTGGAAACCAAATACCAAACCGAAAAAAAAGAGCACCAAATTGAATTGCTGACAACCGAAAACGAACTGAAAAACCAACGGATTAAGGCTGGGATTGGCATTGTAGCCGTTCTGCTGATTATTATTATATTGATTATTTACATTCTGGCTATCCGTAAAAAACAAGCGGCACTTGTGCAAAACGATCTACAACAGCAGGTTCTCCGTGCGCAAATGAACCCGCATTTTATATTTAATGTTTTGGGATCAATCCAAAATTTCATGCTGCAAAACGACAACAGAAAAGCTTCGAAATTTCTTTCACAATTTGCATCGTTAACGCGTGCCACGCTAAATAATTCGGTTGCCGAAACCATTTCTCTCGCCGACGAAATTAACATGTTGACAAATTATATTGAACTGGAAAAAATGCGCTCGCCAAATAAATTTGATTTCAGTATAAATTTTGATGAAGGCTTAGAACTTGATTTTATCCAGATCCCGCCGATGCTCGTTCAACCTTTTATTGAAAATTCGATTAAACACGGTTTTAAAAATTTAGGCCGTGCAGGATTTTTAAGTTTGCACATTTCAGACAAAACCGAATGTATTGAATTTATAATTGAAGATAATGGGATTGGCATACAGGAAAAAGATGGTTTAATGAAAAAACACCAGTCGATGGCATTAAAAATATTTGAAAAAAGACGGAAACTCATTCAGCAAAAACACAAAAAAGATTTTAAATTTGAAATTCTGAATTTGAAGGATACAAACCCAAAACTGACCGGAGTAAGGATTACGATAAATATTCCGGTATTAAACAATGATTAAAGCAGTAATTATAGACGACGAACCGGCCATGCAAGAGGTAAACAGTTGTTTGCTTGCAGAATATTTCCCGGATATCAAACTGGTTGGAACAGCCAACTCAATTCAAAGCGGAATAGATTTGATTGGCGCCCAAAATCCCGATTTGGTTTTGCTCGACATTGAATTGGCCGATGGCACCGGTTTTCAGCTTTTACAGAAACTGCAACCCTACAATTTTAAGGTTGTTTTTATCACCGGCTTCGATTCGTTTGCAATAAGAGCCATAAAGTTCAGTGCACTCGATTATATCTTAAAACCTGTTAACGAAACCGAATTCCAGCAAGCCATTCAACGCGCTGTTGAATTGATTGCAAAAAAGGAAAGCACCCAACCTCAAGTTGACGTGTTAATGGATTCGTTTAAACGGGAGATGCAAACAAAAAAGTTAGTTTTACGAACTTCTGAATCGCTTCACATTATCGATGTTAGAGATATTTGTTTCTGTAAAAGCGACAATAGTTACACTACCTTTTACTTTAAAGAAAACGAAAAAATTATCGTTTCGAAAAGCCTGAAAAATTACGAAGGGTTGCTTACTGAATACGGTTTTTACCGGGTCCACCAATCTTTTTTGGTCAACCTGAACCACATTAAAAAAGTAGATAAATCCGACGGCGGTTTTATTATCATGAAAAACAAAAAAGAGATTCCGGTCTCACTGCGCCAAATGAAAAACCTGGTTGGGTTGCTGGAGAAGTTGTAGTGAGTCCCTTCTTTTTTGCGCCATGCTTTAGCTTGGCGAGTAAGCAGTAAAAAAAGCAAAGGCTTTAGCCGTTAATTTTCTTTCAAAATAACACCTAAAAACAAATAAAATTAAACGATTATATCGTTTGGTTTTTATTTGAAGGAACAGGTTCCATTAGTCAACAAACAAATGGAATCTGTTTGGATATTGCCAATTTATCCTATCACAAGGAACGAATGGATTCCATCTTTATATACTGGAAAACAGGAGATGGAATCTTTGGGTGTAGAATGGATTTAAGGATTCCTTCTGAAAGAAAAAGATGGAATCCGTTTGGTAGCTGGGCACGAAAAGTTCATCACAGATTACGAAGATAAACATAGATTTATTTTGGAAAATTAATGTCAGTTGGCACGTCAAACTGAACTTGTTTCAGTTTCTGTTATTTAAGCATTTTCAAAAGTTTAACTAAAATTATTTTGCATAATTAGACTATGATAGGTCGCTCAAAATGTGCTGTCATTTCGAGTGTATATCCAAAATTATTGGGACAATGAGGTAATGACAGTTCACTCAATTTTGCTGTCATTTCCCGTAAAGCGATGCCTTTGGCAGACGAGTGTGCGAGGAAAAATCTCTCGAATTGAACAGATTTCTCCTATCGTCGAGATGACAGTAAAACGGATCAGTCTTTGATAATTTCTTAAAATCCTTTCAGTCTGTGGCCGTCACAATTAACTTTCTCCACAAAACCTCGCAATTTCAAGCCCAAAACAGGCGAATTCAAATTCATTCAGTCTATAAAGAATACGGCTATTACCTTTGTAGAAAAAATAGAATGTCTTCTGTTCAACGAATTTCATTAAATACCATCGACGCCATTCACCTTGTTCAGGTGCAAGATATTTTGTATTGCAAATGCGACAATAGTTCCACAACTTTTTACCTCACTAATCACGAACCGATAATGGTTTCGAGGAGTATAAAAGAGATTGAAAAACAATTGAGTGAATCGAATTTTCTCAGGTCGCACCAATCTTATTTGGTTAACATCAGTCACATTGTTGAAGTGAACAAAACAAATAATTATTCAATTATCCTTTCCGATAATTCACGTATTCCAACTTCAATCCGAAAAAGAAAAGAAATCACGCAAATACTGTTAGACAAATAGCAAATTCAAGACGAAAAGTATCGTTCTCAAATTCACAAAAAAATGCACAAAAAGGGATACTACATTTACTTTATTTAAAAACCAAAAAATTAACAAGATGAAAACTGTTATAATCTTTATGCTGATTTTATTTGCTGGAATTACATTACAGGCACAAATTAAGGTGGATGTGGAAAATAAAGTTGAAAGAAAAGTAAACCAACGCGCAAATTCCAGAACAGACCAAGCAATTGACAAAGGGTTGGACAAACTTGAAGAAGGAATTGGCAAGCTTTTCAAAAAGAAGAAAAAGAAGAATAAAAACGGCAACCAGCAAGCAGAAGAACAAATTCAACAAAACAATACAATTGAACACCCCTCTAATTTGGTTAAAGAGGAACAGGCAAAACTGGCTCAACCAGAAGTTAAATGGACGAAGTTCGATTTTGTGCCCGGCGATGAAGTAATTTTTGAAGACGGGCCAAGTGCCGATGAAGAAAATGGTGAATTTCCAAGTAGGTGGGATTTGCATAAGGGATCTGTAGAAATTGGAGAATTAAATGGTGAACCGGTAATTATGTTTTTAGCTGATGGAAGTTATATAGTCCCTTATTTAAAAAATCCAAAAGAAGACTATTTGCCCGAAGTTTTTACCATAGAAATGGATGTATGGTTTGGAAAGAGCAGCACTACAGCAAATAGGTTTTTTATTTATTTAGGAGATCAAAAAAACAATAATCAAAGTGATGCAACGCATACCAATTTAACAATAATGCCACATAGTTTGGAGTTTTTAGATTCCGAAAAAGATTATCCCGGAACTGAGAATATTGGTTGGACAGCAGAAAGAAAAGATGTGTGGCATCATATTTCTATCGCTTACACCAGAGGTAAATTTAAAGCTTATATGGGTGACACACGTTTAATAAATATTCCTCATTTAGAGGTAAACCCTTCAGGAATTACTATTGAAGCCGGAAAAGCTGATATGTATTTAAAAAACTTCCGCATCGCCAAAGGAGGTGTAAAATATTACGACCGCGTTTTGTCCGACGGAAAAATTATTGTAAACGGAATTCGTTTCGATGTAAACAAAGCCACCATAAAACCCGAAAGTAACGGGGCAATCAACAAAATATTTAGCTTGATGCAAAAACAGCCAGAGCTTAATTTCAGCGTTGAAGGCCACACCGACAGCGATGGCGACGAAGCAAAAAATATGGATCTTTCGAAAGCCAGAGGAAAAGCAGTTATGGAACGTTTAATAAGTTTGGGAATTGCTGCCAATCGCCTAAAATCAACTGGCTGGGGAGAAAGCAAACCTCTTGCCGATAACGGAACTGCCGAAGGAAAAGCAAATAACAGACGCGTAGAATTTGTAAAATTCTAGATTTTACGATTAACATATTACAACTATTTTTTGATGCACTTTTGAGTGTAATAAGAGAATTATTTTTAAAACTTTAAAATTACGAAAAATGAAACAAGTTGCAACAACACTATTTGCTGTGCTTTTTATCACTCTTTTAATTAGCTCGTGTACCAGTGGCCGTAAAAGAAATTCCGATTTTTTGCCACCGGTAAAAATTGAAATTCCGGACGAAATAAAAGGAGATAAAGAGTTGGTTGATATTGTTGAATCAGCAGAAAAAGCAATTAATGAATTCTCTGATAATATTGAGCAAATTGCGGTTGACGGTAAAGACATTTTAAATAAAAACGATGAAGATTTAACTCTGTTCGACCAGATGAAAATGGCTAAAATGGCTGTGGAATTTATCTCTAACAGCACACAAATGGCCACTACTCTCGACAAATTTGACACTTACGTAAAAAGTAAAGAATCGCAAGGAATTATTAACGATGCACAACTAAAAGCACTTGAGCAGGTGGCATTAAAATTTAGTGCTCGAATGGATGAAATTGATGCAAAATATAAGAAGTATTATAATTAATACCAGCAAGAAAACACAATATGAAAAATATATTACTTCTTGCTTTAATTGTTTTATCAACGAATATATTTGCGCAAGAAAAGCATTTAAAATTATTCCGATTCAAATCGGCAATAATCGAATATAAATACGAAGCATCGTTTAAAGGAACTCATATAAAATATATCGACGATTGGGGATACAAACAGGCAGACTACATTAAAAGAGAGTTAAACTTTGGCGGCAACAACGACAAAGAATACGAAACAATTATTCTGATTGGAAGTAAGGCGTACACAATAAATCATCAGGAAAACACAGTTGCAATTGGACGAAATTCGACTTACAATTACTACCTGTTAAACCAAAACAGAAAATGCACCGATGTTTCGGATGCACTATTAAAAAGTGCCAACGGGTACAAACTCGATGGTACTAAAGAGTTTCTCGGGAAAGAGTGCAAAGTTTGGAAAGCTCGCAAAGCAACACAATTTACATGGAACGGAATAATGCTAAAATCGGAAATCAATTTTATGACAATGATGATTGAAGTTGCCACAAAAATTGATGTTGATGTTGATATTCAGGAAAGTAAATTTGAAATTCCACAAGGTATAAAATACATTTCATCAGACACATATCAGGGATTTTCGGGGTTAGAACTAAATTTTGATGAGGTTGAAACAAAACCTGAAACAGATGATAAATCAATAAAAATCTCATTCAATTCGAGTGATTTAGAAGGATGCGATAATTTTGTTTACTTCTCTGAAAATGGCGATAAAATTATTTCTGAAGGTGTAAACGATTATAACAAAATTGATTACCTGATAATAAAGTCGCAACAAGAAATTCTTTCCACAAGCAAAACAGAATTGCCACAATCGAGCACATTAATTTTTGAAACAAACAGTGGTGATTTTGGGAAAATGCAAATAGAACAGATCAACAAAGATGGTTACAAAATAAGATATGTGGTTTTTAATTCTGGCAGAACAATTAAAACACACTCCAATAAAGGAGATAATTTACTGGAAAATGATTTTACAATTGCTTCTAATGAAAGTAATTTCAAACTAATAATTACTCCGAAAAACGAAGCAAAATGTTTTGTTTTAGGATGGTAAATATAGAATAACAGAATATAAAACAATACAATTTATTATGAAAAAAATTACTTTATTTTTTATTGCATTGCTGATGGTATCAGTAAGTATTTCAGCAAAAGAGACACCTATTGCTGGCAAATGGCTTTTAACAAAAGTAGAAACGAAAGAAAAAACAGAAGAGGTATATTCTGAAGTAGAATTTAAGAGTGATGGTTACGCCGAATGGGAAGGTAGCGTTTTTGGCAAATGGGAATACAACAAAAAAGCAAAAACTATTACCATAGAATCGGAAATGATAAAAGAGTTTGCTGCCGAGTGGGAAGTTACGAAATTTAAAAATGGCGAGTTAGTATTAACAAAATCAGGGTCGAAACTATCTTTTATAAAATTAGACAAAGCCAAAATTGAAGAAGATAATAAAAACTCGGGACTCGAAGGAAGCTGGAAGATAACTACTGAAAGTGGATTTAAAATATTAATATTCGAGCTACCTGATTTACTCTCGATAAAAGAAGATTTAGGAGGCGCAAGTTCTTCCGGTGGTGGAACATGGATTTATAATTCTTCTGACAAATCGCTGCTAATAATGGCTAACGACAAGGATTTGAGAGGACTTAATAAAGTTGTTAAACAAACCGACAAGGAGCTTGATTTAGAAAACAAAGGAAATGCCATAAAAGTTTTGAAATTAGAAAAATCAAATATTGCAATTGAAAGACTATCATTTTCGGAAGGAGATTTTTTCAACGAAAATGGTGACTACAAATATTACGATGAAGAGGGGAAATTACCTTGGCAAGACTATTATAAGATTCTTACAAATATGGAGAAGGTAAAACAACTGATTTACAATTTTTCAACTTTAATTGATGGAACAGAAACATTCGAAACAAAGAAACTTACTGCAAATATAGTAACAAGTGCAGATGACGAAACAATGAGTTTCGACAATATTTTTGTCGGGTTCGACAAAGAAAGCACACCCGATGATACCGAAATGCCAATTTCAGAATTTAGTTTCAGTAATAGACTTTTCCCTTTTGAAAGTGATACGTACAGAATTGTAGGTGAAGAAGAAATTACAACGCAGGCTGGCACATTTAACTGCGTAGTAATTGAAGCAATTGGTGATTATGATGAAAACTTAAAAATTTGGATGATAAAAGATAAACCCGGAATTTTGGCAAAAGTAGTAAGAGATAAATCTGGTAGCTTTGGGCATTTTATAATATTCTCCTTATCCGAAATAAATTACCAATAACAAATGGTTGAAAACTAATTTTTAAAACACTTTAATTTTTTGACAAAAAATTAAACTTTGATTTTTTATACGCACAAAAATAAAAAACAAATAATCTCGAATATTAATTAATAATTTAAAATTTCATTATGAAAAATTTATTTAAAACACTTTTTGTAGCTATTCTCTTTTTTGCAGTAACCGAAGCAAGTGCACAAATGAGTGCCGGCGGTGGTGTTGTTTATGGAACCAACATTAGCAACGTAGGTTTTAGTGTAAACGGCAAGTACGAAATTAATGAAAAATGGAGTGCTGCCCCCGCATTTACCTATTTCCTTAAAAAGAATTATGTAAACTGGTCGGCCTTGGATTTAGATGCCAATTACCAACTTACCGAAATTGAAAACATTGGTGGCTTGTACGCCATCGGAGGTTTAAACATGACTTTTTACAAAGTTAAAATTGATGCAGATTTTGGAGAATATGGTGATTTTAGCAGTTCGGCAACAGGCTCAAATGCAGGTGTAAATTTGGGGCTTGGACTATCCATTCCTGCTGGAGAGAGTTTGACTATTGCCCCCTGAATTAAAATACACAGTTAGCAACGGTTCGTATCTTCGATTTGGTATAAAAATTATGTTCGGGTTATAACCTGAATAATTCATGAATTATTCTATTGCAAAGCCAAACTACTGTGATTAAAGGCGATGCTCATTTTCCGATTCTCGAAATAGCTAAGGCTATTCCTGCGAGTCGGAAATTTGCGCTCACCTTTACTCTTTGCATTTTGCCTTTTCATAACGAAAACTTATGAATTAATCAGGATAGATAGATATAATTATCATAAAATTCGACTATAGCCGGTGTCGAATATTATTAACTCAATTAATTTCTATAAATATGCGAAACCTCTGGTTTCATTTTACTAATTACTATTTCTAAAATTTATTTATCGCTTGTCTAATTTGAACAAGTTTCTCCAATAATTCTTCCAGTATATCCAAGCGCAACATATTTGCCCCATCCGATTTTGCGATTGCCGGATTTGGATGCGTTTCAATAAAAATGCCATCCACAGCAACAGCAATTCCCGCACGGGCAACGGTTTCAATTAATTCGGGTTTGCCGCCCGTAACACCGCTCGCTTGGTTAGGTTGCTGCAACGAATGTGTGATATCTAAAATTACCGGTACTTCCATCTTTTGCATTTCCGGTATTCCGCGATAATCAATTACCAAATCCTGATATCCAAATGTGGTTCCGCGTTCGGTCAGCATTACATTTAAGTTGCCACTTTCTTTCACTTTTGATACTGCAAATTGCATGGCCTGTGCAGAAAGGAATTGACCTTTTTTAATGTTCACCATTTTCCCGGTTTTAGCAGCCGCAACTAAAATATCGGTCTGTCGACACAAGAATGCGGGTATTTGCAAAACATCTACAAACTCTGCAGCAATTGCGGCTTCCTCCGCCGTATGAATATCAGTAACCGTTGGAATGTTAAAAGCTTCCCCAACTTTTCGTAAAATTTTCAAAGCCTTTTCATCACCAATTCCTGTAAACGAATCTAATCGCGAGCGATTGGCTTTTCGATACGAACCTTTAAAAATATACGGGATTTTTAATCGTTCAGAAATCGCAACAATCTTTTCAGCAATTTCCATCGCCATTTTTTCACCCTCTATTGCACACGGTCCTGCCAACAGAAAAAAGTTTCCTGAATCTTTATATTTTAATTTATCAATTTGTGGAATCATTCCTGAATTTTAAATTTCAAACAAATGTAAGAAGTAATAATAGAAAGTCATAAGTTCGGTTGTTATAAGTTTGTTCCCAAATTCAGGTACTACGGGAAGGAATAGAAATCATTAGTTTCCGGTAAAAGTTTTGAGATTGCTTCGTTACACTTGCAATGACAGATTTTTGTAACACTTTGATTATCTGCAATTTTCTCAAAGACCCTGAAACAAGTTCAGGGTGACGTTCTAATTGACAATCTCCCTTAGAACGGAACTTACTTGAAGAAAATGAATGTTATCAGGGGTTAGCTCAATAAAAATTTAGCAATCTGTTGCTACAAATTGCAAATAGTTGGTTTTATGACTTTTAACAATGTTACAAATTTTATTTCAAAAAAATAGTCTAATTTGCAACAAAAGTGCTAATGGTCAGTCAATCAGTATGTTGTGCTTATTTTTTCTGTTGCTACAAAAGTAACTTTTTCGGCGCGAATGCCTGTAAAATAAGGAAAGTCCCAAGTAAGTTCCGTTAGAACGTCATGCCGAATTCATTTCGGCATCTTTCTGTCATCTCCTCATTATGCTCAATAAAATTGAGTGAATCCTCGCAATGACAGATTTACGTAACATGTTGATTTATACAGTATATTATTATTTAAAGTTCCCGAAACGAGTTCTCCCAAAGGGATCGCAATGCGGGGGATGACGTTCTATACAAAATATTTATTAGAACGTCATACCGAATTCATTTCGGCATCTCCCTGTCATTTACTCATTATGCCCAATAAAAATTGGGTAAACTCTCGCAATGACGGGCGTCTCAAATCATAAAAACTTTAGTTTTAAGTAATTACGGATGCAGTGAAGCAATCTGTTTCAATATTCTCATCTTTACCGGACAACAATGAACAGAAAAATATATTCATTTAGTTTACCACGCAATTTTAGTACTTTTGAATGTAGTTATTTAATCAGTTCGCTAATCTTTTAAAAATGAAACAATTATTTCTATTTTCTTTTTTGGTATTTACCTTTTTCAATTATTCAGCTGCGAAAATAAAACCCACGCAATTAAGCTGCGAGTATTTACAAAATCCTTCCGTAGTCGATGTACTTCACCCGCGTTTGGCTTGGATTAATATTGCAGAAAAAAACGAACGCGGTCAAGCACAAACCGCCTGGCAAGTTCGTGTGGCGAGTTCAAAAGAACAACTGGAAAAACCTGATTTGTGGGACAGTGAAAAGGTTGAGAGCAATCAATCAACTCGTGTAAAATACGATGGTATAAAATTAAATTCCAGGCAGGAATGTTGGTGGCAGGTTCGGGTTTGGGATATAAATGGAGAGGTTTCGGAATGGAGCGAACCCGCTTTTTGGCGAATGGGATTACTCGAAGAAGTTGATTGGAAAGCAACCTGGATTGGTGCGCCCTGGCAAGGAGAGGAAACGCTTTCGAAACAAATAAACCCAAATACCGGATTACCTAAAGAACTGCCACCTCCATCACCAATGTTTAGAAAAGAATTTAAAGTTGAAAAAGAAATTAAATCTGCCGTGGCCTTTGTTACTGGGTTGGGATATTTTGAATTGTATTTGAATGGTGAAAAAGTAGGCGACGATGTTTTGGTGCCCAATCAAACAAATTACGGGAAACGCCCGGGTTTGATAGAACAAGGTATTCCTCTTCCCGATAATTTTCGCGAATATAGAGTGATGTACCTTGCATACAATTTAAAAGAAAAATTACAAAAAGGTAAAAATGTAATCGGAAGTATTTTGGGGAATGGCTTTTACAATCCGGCAAAACATTGGGATTTGGGTTATGGAACACCTCGATTCCTGGCACAAATCCATATTACTTATTCCGATGGAACAGAGGATGTAATTGTCAGCGATCAAACCTGGAAAGCCTCGAAAAGCCCGATATTATTTGATATGGTTTATTACGGCGAACATTACGATGCACGTTTGGAACAACCTGGTTGGTGCACTGCGGGATTTAATGATTCGGTCTGGGAAAAAGTAGCAATCAGAAAAGCTCCCGAAGGAAAATTGGTCGCGCAAACAGCAAATCCCGATAAAGTGGTAGAACGGTTAAAACCCATCCGGATTGAAAAAATGTACAACGGAAATTATAAGGTCGATTTTGGAATTGAAGTTTCAGGCTGGGTAAAACTGAGCAATATTGAAGGTCCGAAAGGTCATAAAATTGAAATTAAATATTTGAGCAACAATTTTTCGGGCGACAATTCTTATATTTTTAACGGGAAAGGAAAAGAAAGTTATGCCGCACGTTTTAACTGGTTTGTTTTCAGGGAAGTTGAAATTGTAAATTGGCCTGGCGAATTGAAGCCTGAGCAAATTACCGCTGAAGTAGTAAATACGTATGTGGAAGAATCGGCCACTTTTGAAACTTCAAACCCACTTTTTAACCAGATAAATAAAATTTGGAAACGGAGCCAAACCGACAATATGCACGGTGGAATTGCCAGTGATTGCCCGCACCGCGAACGCTCACCTTACACTGGTGATGGGCAGGTTGCGTGTGTTACCGTTATGCACAATTTCGATGCACAAAGTTTTTATCATAAATGGATTCACGATATCATCGGGGCACAAAATATTGAAACCGGATATGTTCCGAATGCAGCACCGTGGCAACCGGGCAGCGGCGGTGGAGTTGCTTGGGGAGCGGCCATTTGTATCATTCCCTGGGAGTTTTACCGGCAATACGGTGCGGTAGATATTCTGGAAGATTCGTACGCTGCAATGAAAGATTATATTCGGTACATGCAAACCTGGGTTGACGACGATGGGGTTATGTTTTCGAAACGCAGAGGCGAAGATGGCAAAATTTTAAAATGGTTTAATTTGGGCGAGTGGGTTACTCCCGGAGAACTGCCTGCCGACAATCTGGTACACACTTTCTATTTTTGGCGATGTGCCGATTTAACTGCAAAATCGGCAATCGCTTTGGGTAAAACTAATGAAGCCGCAAAATATGTGGAACTGGCAGAATCAACAAAAAAGGCATTCCAAAAAAGGTTCTACAATGCTGATAAAGGAAGTTACGGAGTTGCCGGAAGTAATATTTTTGCCCTTAAAATGGGTGTTCCAAAAAATCAATATAAAAAGGTTGTTAAGGCTTTAAAAGAGAATATAAAAGCCAACGGCGGACATTTAGATACCGGAATTTTTGGTACCCAGTTTTTCTTTGAAGTATTATCCGAAAATGGGATGCACAATTTGGCCTACGAAGCTATGAACAAAAAAGATGAGCCGGGTTATGGTCGCTGGTTAGAATTGGGTGCAACTACAACATGGGAAAGATGGGACACCGAAGGTTCGCACAACCATCCCATGTTTGGCGGCGGGCTAGTTTGGTATTACCGTAAACTGGCCGGCATGGATACCGATTTTGAAGAGCCGGGATATCGTCATATTATTTTCCGCCCACAACCCGTTGACGATATTTCGTTTGTAAAATACCACAACAACACTTCGTATGGCGAAGCAGGAATTTATTGGAAAAACGAGAACAACAAGTTTTCGATGGAAGTTACAATCCCTGTTGGAAGCCGCGCAACGGTTTATGTTCCTGCAAAACAAAACCAGAAAGTTTTTGAAAGTGGAAAACCTGCATCAGGTTCAGGATTTATAAAAGATGTCGGCAAAGCAGATGGCTATAAAATATTTAGTGTGGGCAGTGGTAAGTATTTGTTTGAGGTGGAGTAACGAATTATTACTACAGATTCACACACCCTGAAAGGGTGAAACAATAATAGCCGTATGTGCAACATACGGAAATGTGATACAAATAAAAAGAACCCTCATAAGGGTTCAATATCGGCAATAACATTTTGCAGATATTTACTATTCAACTATTTTATTTTTTTTTTTGGATGGTACAAAATCAAATCTATTGCATTCTATGTAAATAAATCTAACTAATGGGACAGGCGAAGAAAAAAAGCGACCTGAGAATTTGGCAAAGTTTTCGGAAAGGGAACAAAGCTGCTTTTCAGGAAATATATTTCGGCCATTACCGATTTTTGTACAATTATTGCCGAAAATTTACTACTGACACTTGTTTGGTTGAAGACCTTATTCAAGATCTTTTTATAAATATTTTAGTTCGCAAAGACCGTTTAAGTGACACAGATAATATTCGTTTGTATCTGTTCAGTTCTATTCGTAGAAGTTTGTTTAAGGCATTAAACGCAAAAGAATATAAAGTTACCTATCTTTTTGATCCGACAAATCCTGCATTTCATTTCGACGATGGTGTTGACCCCAATTACGGAGAAAAGGAAGAACAAAATAAAACACTAAAAGCATTATTCATGTCAGTAAATAATTTAGGTGCGAGGCAAAAAGAGATTGTTTACATGAAATATTTCTCTGGATTAAACAACAAAGAAATTGCAGAGGTGCTTGGAATATCATACCAAACTGTTAGAAACACTTTGTGTAATGCCTTGCGCAATATTCGTATCGACTTTGAAAAAGATTTGCCAAAAGGGAAAATGGTGGTGTTGTTTCAACTTTTCAAAAAATATAACAGTAATAATTAAAAACTCATTAGTACATTTTAAAAATTATTGCATTTCAGCAGTAGAAATTGAGTTAATGCAAAAACAGTATATATATATCGACGATTTTCTTTTCAGCGAAAATTATAATGAATACGTACTTTCAGGTTGTATTCGGCAAAAAAAGAAATGGGAAGCTTACTTAGAGAAGAACCCTGATACAAAGTATGCTGCAGAACAAGCAAGGAAAATTATTCTTGGGTTGGTTACAATGAAAGACCGAACTTTGCAAAAAGAGATAAATGAAGCGAAACTTCACAGCCAGTTTGAAGAAACGTGGGAAAAATATAAAGGGGAAAAGTCTAAAACCGTAATGTTAAGGGTTTCCAAATTGTTTTTGAGGAGTTCTTCCGTTGCAGCAGTATTGGTTTTTTCGGTTTTGTTTTATTCGGTTTTGCACAATTTTATTGTCAATAAAAACAATAGTCCCGAATATTTCGAAGTTTATGTGCCTTCAGCAAAACAGAGTAAACTCACACTTCCCGATGGTACGAAAGTATGGGTAAATTCCGAAACAAAAATAAAATATTCAAACCAGTATAATTCGAAAGAACGTACTATTTATTTAACGGGCGAGGCCTATTTTGAAGTAAGCAGAAATGAAGATATTCCGTTACACGTAATTGCAAATGGTGCAAATATTAAAGTAATTGGAACAAAATTCAATGTAAAAAGTTACGAAGACGAAGAAAGTGTAGAAATGGTTTTGGTTGAAGGTAAAATAGAATTGAGCAGGATTGGTGATAAATCGGGACAAAGTATTGAATTACAACCCGGAGATAAAGCAATATTAAATTTAAATACCAGTAAAGTGGTAATCTCCAGAGAAGATGTCTTGGATGACCTTGCCTGGAAAGATGGAAAAGTAATTTATCGAAATGAAGCTCTTCAGGAGGTGTGTAAATCCTTATCACGTAGATATAATGCAGAGATTACGATATCAAGAGATACAGAGGATTTGTTAACCCACCCGTTTACTTTTACCATAGAGAATGAAACGCTACCATTGGTGCTGGATTATTTGTGCCAGGCTGCCCCTTTAATGTACAAAACAGAATTCATTGATGTGGATGGCGAAAAAGGAATTGAAAAAATAAGATATACGATTAGTGCAAGATAATTTGTACTTGTCATTTCGAGGGTTCACCTAAAATTATTGGGCATAATGAGTAAATGACAGTAAGATGCTGAACTAAATTCAGCATGACGTACTAACGGGCATTGTCTATTAGAACGTCACCCTGAACTTGTTTCAGGGTCTTTAAAATAGTCGCTGATAATCAGCATTATACACAAATCTGTCATTTCGACAACGTAGGAGGAGAAATCTCTTGAAAGACAGATTTCTCAGTCGTTCCTCCTTGAAATGACAGTTATAATAAAACGAAACTAACAATAAATAGAATAAACTGCCTATGAAAGAGACCTAACTACACAAAAAACGAAATGGAAAGTGCTCCACCACTTCCCATCTCAGATTCAATTCAACACTTACGTTTTTAATTAATATTTGTCAAATTTAAATCATTACAAAATTATGAAAAAAAAACAAGAAACTGTTGATCCGGGAGGTTTTCAACCGGTATTAACAAAATTAATTAGAGTTATGAAACTAACTACTTTTTTGCTTTTTATTGCAGTGGCCCAGGTGTTTGCGGTAAAATCTTATTCGCAGGCAACACGTTTGTCGCTCGATCTGCAAAACGAGACCGTAAAAAATGTATTGCTAGAGATAGAAGACAACAGCGAGTTCTATTTCGTTTACAGCAATAAACTGATTGATGCCGATCGGAAGGTAAGCATCAAAATGACCAACAAAAAGGTTGATGAAATACTTAATCAGGTCTTCGAAGGAGAGGACGTGGTGTATGCCGTTATGGATCGTCAGATTATTCTTAGTCCCAAAGGGATGAGGATTGATGATTCGGGGAAAATAACCCAGCAGAATAAAAAAATAACGGGAACGATTATTGACGAATCAGGGCAGCCGCTTCCGGGTGTTACGGTTCTTGTAAAAGAAACCACTATTGGGACTGTTTCCGATGCTGACGGAAGCTTCTTTCTCGACATCCCTAGCAATGCGGAAATACTGGTTTTCTCTTTTATAGGGATGAAAACTCAGGAAGTAGAGATTGGTACCCAAACGGCTTTTAATATAATATTAGTTACAGAGTCGTATGGTATTGAAGAGATTGTTACTATTGGCTATGGTACTGTAAAAAAATCAGACTTAACAGGTGCTGTTGGTTCAGTGCAGGGCAATGAAATTTCTAGAAGAAGTACGACTAATGTTTCACAAGCTTTACAAGGTGCTATAGCTGGTGTAATGGTAACACGTGGTAACAATGCACCGGGCTCAACTGCGCAAATCCGTATTCGTGGTATTACTTCAATTGATGATAAAGGACCTTTGGTTATTGTTGACGGCGTTCCGGTCGGAAGTATAAATGATATAAATCCAAATGATATTCAGGACATTTCGGTTCTGAAAGATGCAGCATCGGCAGCAATATATGGGGCAAGGGCAGCATCTGGCGTGATTATAGTAACCACAAAACGTGCAAAAGCAGGCGAATTAAACTTAACCTACAATGCTGAGTTTGGTCTGGAAACTGCAACCACTCTACCAGAAATGGTAGATGTTGTTCGTTTTATGGAGTTTGATAACGAAATGCGTTGGAATGACAATGGGAATAAAGGTACAGAATATGCAACTTTTTCAAAAGATATAGTTGATAACTACTATTCATTAAATGCAGAAAACCCGGATATGTACCCAAATACCGATTGGATGGGTTTGATTTTGAAGCCATACGCTCCTAAGCAATCACATATAATTAGTATTTCTGCAGGTACAAAGGCCATTAAAACAAAAGCTTCAATTGCTTATGATAAAATTGATGCACTGTACGATGGGCTATCATACGAGCGAATCACAGCCCGCTTTAATAACGATGTCACTATAAATGATATGCTTTCGACTTCTCTTGATTTCTTCTTTAAAAGATCAATCTCCAATCAACCAAGTAAAGACCCTATGTATTTTGGACTGATGTCGTCACCAATTTATCCAGCAGAATGGTCTGATGGGCGTGTAGCCGGAGGAAAGCAAGGAGCAAATATATATGGACAGCTTAAATATGGTGGATTCAACGATAACTTGGATAATATAATTGGGGGAAAAGCTTCGTTGAATCTTACACCCTTAGATGGGTTAAAACTCTCAGCAGTAATTGCACCTAGTTTTGGTTTTAACAAAGGTAAAAAATTTATAAAAGCAGTCCCATACTATGCAGCCGATGATCCAACTGTTTATATGGGTACTTTGCAGTGGGCTACTACTACCAAACTTACAGAGAATAGAAACGATAATTACCAGATAACTACACAATTTTTGGCAAATTATCTGAAACTATTTGGAGGTCATAATATTAATGTATTGGCTGGATACGAAAATTATTATGCTTTTTATGAAAGATTAGGTGCATCGCGTGATGAATATCAATTGACATCTTTTCCATATCTTAATATTGGTCCTTTAAAATTTAGGGACAACAGTGGTAGTGCTTATGAAAATGCGTACCGTTCGTGGTTCGGACGAATTTTATACAACTATAATAATAAATATTTCTTCCAAGGAAATTTGAGGTACGATGGTTCATCTCGTTTCCATTCCAATTATCGATGGGGATCTTTTCCGTCATTCTCTGCTGGTTGGGTAATCTCAGAAGAATCATTTATGCAGGATGTTAATAGTTTCTCCTTCCTAAAGTTAAGAGGATCCTGGGGTAAGTTAGGAAACGAAAGAATTGGTTTTTATCCTTATCAGGCAACAATTGCTTTCTCCAATGCACTTTTCTATCAGGGAGTAGATATTGTTTCTGAACAAACTGCTGCACAAATCAAATATGCTATTGAAGATATAACGTGGGAAACTACTGAATCATTTGGTTTTGGTGTTGATGCCGGTTTCTTTAATAATAGGTTCAGGTTTGTTGGAGATTATTTTATCAAAACAACCATGGATATGCTTTTACCACTTGAAATACCAGATTACATGGGATTTGACAATCCTGACCAAAATACAGGGAGAATGGAAACCAGAGGTTGGGAGGCTGAGATAAACTGGAATGATAATGCAGGAGACTTAAAATATTCTATTTCGTTTAATATCTCCGATTTTAAATCGATAATGGGATATTTAGGCGGCACCGAATTTTTAGGAAACCAAATTAAAATAGAAGGAAGTGAATTTAACGAATGGTATGGTTACCAATCTGCTGGTATATTCCAAACCCAAGAAGAAGTAAACAACTCGCCTGTACCGAATAATACAGTTAAACCAGGTGATGTAAAATATATCGATATTAGTGGGCCAGATGGAGTCCCTGATGGGAAGATTTCTCCTGAATATGACCGCACCTTACTTGGAGGCTCACTTCCAAGATATTTGTACGGAGGGAATATTCGTTTAGATTATAAAGGCTTTGATTTCTCAATGGTAATTCAGGGGGTTGGAAAAGTGAATGATAAATTAGAGGGTACAATGATAAGGCCATTAAATCAAAACTGGATGAATGCGCAGGCAATTGTAGATGGGAATTATTGGAGCCACTATAGTACGCCTGAACAAAACTTACGTGCCATTTATCCGCGTCTAAGCTACAGCGCAGCTGGGAACAACTATGCAATGTCCGATTATTGGTTATTTCGTGGCGGTTATTTCAGAATGAAGAATATAACAATAGGCTATAAAATACCTTCAAATATAACCCAAAAGATAAGGATGAATGGAGTAAGGGTTTATACAAGTATTTCTGATCTGTTTACCATTAATAATTATCCCAAAGGGTGGGATCCCGAAGTTTCCAGTTCTGGCTATCCTATCACGACTTCATATATTTTTGGTGTATCTGTTAACTTTTAAAAAATAAATACGATGAAAAAAATTATCATACTAATAGCAACAGTTGCATTTTTTACTGCATGTAATGATTTGGATTTGAACCCACTTTCTGAAGGATCCAGTTCTACTTGGTATTCCAACGAAAGTGAAATTAATATGGCATTGAACGATTTATATCGCGGTATTTTCTGGCCTCAGGATGGCGATGATTGGACTGATGACTGGACCGAGAGAAACAATACAACTCCAATAAGTGGAGGGACTATAAACGGTGAGTGGGGTAAGTTAACTGCCTTGTGGAAAAATACTTACAAAGTAATTTCTCGTGCTAATATAATTTTAGCTAATATCGAAAAAGTAAAGGATGAACTTCCACCCTCTATTTATAATGCTTTTGAAGCAGAAGCCAGATTTGTTCGGGCATATCAATATGCTTACTTGATTTCGCATTGGGGCGATGTAATCTATTATACAAAGGTGCTGGATCTGGATGAGTCTTTTACTCTTTCAAGAACCAACAAGAATACGATAAAAGAAGCAGTTTACGAAGACTATAACTTTGCAGTAGCCAATTTGCCTGATAGCTATGGAAGTAGCGAACTAAAACGTGCCACCAAAGGTGCTGCCTTGGCAATGAAAGCACGAATTGCTTTATATATGGGTGATTATTCAATTGCTAGAAAAGCTGCAGAAGACTGTATGGATTTGGAAATTTATACATTGTATCCAAATTTTGAAGAATTATTCCAATCAAAAACCAAAAATCCAAAGGAAGCCATTTTTTCAATACCCCAAAGTGCGGAGCTTAATATGTATTTTACTGGTAGTACTAAGATGGTAATTACAAGGAATGCTGGTGGATGGTGTGCATCCAATCCTTCGTGGGAATTGTGGTGTTCCTATTTATGTACCGATGGTTTACCGATTGATGAATCGCCACTGTTTAATCCAAGGGAGCCTTTCAAAAATCGCGATCCTCGTTGTACAATGAGTATTGTTGAATTCCAAAGTCGTTTCCTCGGATTTATATATCAACCGCACCCAGATTCTTTAAAGGTTTGGAATTTCAATTCGGGCAAATATCAGTATAATAATGATACACGTAGCAATAAACAGTATGCTTCGTACAATGCGATGGTCTGGAGAAAAAAAGTTGATGAAGACTGGCTGGATAGAAAAGCAGAATTCGATAGAATTCTAATGCGTTATGCCGATGTTCTTTTAATGTATGCTGAAGCAAGTATTGAATTAGGGCAAATTGATCAAACTGTTTTAGATGCAATAAATATGGTTCGTGCAAGAGCTTATGGTGTTGATAAAGAAGATACTAATTCTTATCCTGCAATTGTTTCTACCGATCAGGCTGAATTACGTAAGATTGTTCGTATGGAAAGACGTATGGAATTTGCATATGAAGGATTGCGTTATATGGATATCATTCGTTGGGGTTTGGCTGAAAAAGTATTAAATACGAATATTTATGGAATGCTAGATCCAATTGATTTAAAGGCAAAAGTTGTAGATTCTGGACTTTGGTTTTTTGCAGAAACACCTCAAATTGATGAAGATGGTGTTGCTGATTTCGACCCGATGTACAATGATGGTTACATTAAATTATTAGGAATTAGACAATTTGACGCTAGTCGCCAATATTTATGGCCGATACCAACTAAAGAGATTTTAATCAACGATAATTTGGTACAAAATCCAGGTTATTGATAGTTTAGTTTAATAGATTTTAATGCCTGCCTTTAGGGGTGGGCTTTATTTTAAAGTTTGACAAGTTAATGAATAAGATCACGCATAAAAGAAGAAACATTATTTTCCATTCAATAATTGTATTATTATTGTTCTCTTCATTTCAAGGGCTTTGTAATAAAAATTCAATAAAATCTGATGTATGTATTTTGGGTGGGAGTGAAGCAGCTTTTACAGCAGCCATTCAAGCTGCACGTATGGGAAAAAGTGTTGTATTGATTGAACCAACGGGGCATCTGGGAGGGATGATGGTTGAGGGAATTGTTAAGGACATTCGGTTTGGAAGTTCGGTTGTTATTGGTGGAATTGCTGCGGAGATTTATACCGCCATTGAAGGGTACTACGGTCGTAATCCAAGGTTTGGAGAAAAGGGATGGTATTCACGATACGAACCTAAAATTGCAGAGAAAATTATC
Source organism: Draconibacterium sp. (assembly GCA_021648495.1). Classification (GTDB taxonomy): domain Bacteria; phylum Bacteroidota; class Bacteroidia; order Bacteroidales; family Prolixibacteraceae; genus Draconibacterium. The sequence continues at coordinate 3,810 of JAKIST010000003.1, read as the reverse complement.
GAAGAATTTTTAGCAAAGGAGAATAACATTCGGATTATCAGAAAAACAAGAATTAAAGAAAATGGCGGAGTACAAATGAATGGTTCTGTAATAAAAAGTATTCTGCTGGAAAATGGAATTTCGATTTTTTCTCAAGTTTATATCGATGCCTCAATTGAAGGACATTTATTGCATTTCGCAGGAGTTACAACAGAAACAATACGCGAGGGCAATCAAAAATATGGGGAAACCAAAAACGGTATCCAGGTTGAAAATCACTATAAACAGTTTAAAGTGAAAGTTGATCCCTATATTGTTTCCGGAGACCCAAAAAGTGGATTAATTGCAACCATCCAATCCGGTGAAGTTGGAGAATTTGGTACACCGAGTAAATACATTCAGGGCTTTTGTTTTCGGTTGTGTTTAACAAAAAATATTAGCAACATAATTCCAATAACAAAACCATACAATTATAATGCTGCTACTTATGAAATTTATGCGAGATATCTCGAAGCAGGAGGAAAACTTTTTAAGCCCTTCGTAAATCGTGAAAATGGCAAAACTGACTTAGGTAGCTGGCATGATTTATCGGCAAATTTATATGGTGAAAACTGGATGTATCCAAAAGGCAATTATGCCTTGCAGGATAGTGTTGTTCAATATCACAAAAATTTCATTCAGGGATTAATATGGTTTTTACAAAATGATCCGAAAGTTAATGTTGAAACCAGGAAAAACTGGAGTGGATGGGGCTTATGTAAGGATGAATTTACGGATAACGAAGGCTGGCCAAGAAGGTTATACATCCGAAGTGCACGAAGGATGATTTCTGACTATATTATTACCGAACATCAAACGAAAAGGGGAAATACTAAGACCATAATAGATCCTGTAGCCATAGCTTGGTGGCCACCGGATACACATCATGCCAGACGAATTGTAAAAAATGGATATGCATACAACGAAGGTTTCGTTTTTGGTGGAAACAACTGGAAACCTTTTGGAATTTCATGGAGAGCATTGATCCCACGAACTGAAGAATGTACGAATCTTATAACTCCAACATGCCCCTCGTCCAGCTATGTTGCTTATGGGGCAATTAGAATTCTGCCCACCTTTATGGTATTAGGGCAAAGTGCCGGTTGTGCAGCAGCAATTGCTGCCGAAAACAAAATCAAGGTTCAGGATGTGGATTATTATCAGCTTAAAAGCGAATTGGTCAAAAATAATCAGATTTTAACCATTCCAGATGATTGGTTAAGGTATGTGCAATTTGAAGAATAAGCAGCCTATTTTTTATTAAATTTTAAAAGATGAATAAAACAGTTTTTATATTTTTATTTTTCTTTATTTTGTCTCCTTCAGTATTTTCAGAAAGAAATACTTCCCCCAATATTCTTTGGATAGTTTGCGAAGACATGTCACAAGACCTGGCATGTTATGGAAACCCACTGGTTAAAACGCCAACTTTAGACCATTTGGCTAATGAAGGAATGCGTTTCAACAATATGTTTACAACTGCCGGCGTGTGTTCTCCATCAAGAACGGCACTTGCAGTTGGTATGTACCAAAACTCAATAGGTGCCATGCACATGCGCTATTCAGATGAGTTAAAAAAACCACTTCCCGTGGAGGTCAAAACCGTTGCCCACATTCTGCAAGATAATGGTTACCAAAGTTTAGGGATTGGAAAAGACGATTACATGTTTAGTCTTGACAAACCTTCTTTTCAATACAAAAAAATTGATGAACTTGAAAAAGGGATTCCTTTTTTTGCCAAAGTCAATTCGCATTATACGCATCGTATTTTTGAAAAAGACAAGGTAAATCCAATCGACAGAAATAAAGTAACTCTCCCACCATATTATCCCGATGTGCAGCCGATTCGGGAAGATTGGGCGGCTTATTTGGAGAATATTCAGTTGCTCGATAACGAGGTGAAAAATATTTTGGATGATTTTGAAAAACGGGGACTACTTGAAAATACCATTATTTTCTTTTTGTCGGATCATGGACGACCAATGTTAAAAGGAAAATACTGGATGTACGATAGCGGAATTAAGATACCGTTTATTGTTCATGTTCCAAAAAGTATGAAAATACCAAAGAATTTTTATCCCGGAACAGTGAGCAAACAAATGCTTTCTTCTATTGATATTTCTGCAACAACTTTGGCTTTGGCTGGTGTGAAGGTACCGGAATACTTTCAGGGTAAAGTTTTTCTTGGCGAACAGACCGAACGTGAACGTGAATATATTTTTGCATCACTTGATAGAATTGGTGGTGTGTATTTTAAAACACGTGCAGTGCGTTCAACAAAATATAAATACATAAAAAATTTTAACAACGGGTTATCTGTTTTGGAACGTTCAACCGAATATCGGAAGGCAAGGTTGCCCCATTACAACACTATCAGTATTTTGGATAATTACAACAAATTAAACGAAGTTCAAAAAACACTGGTAACACCACTCCCTTTAGAAGAGTTGTATGATTTGGAAAACGATCCATACGAAATAAATAACTTGGCCTACAAAAAAGAATTTCAGGATGTGCGGGAAAAATATGAAACCATTTTAACAGGCTGGATCAAAGAAATAGACGACAAGGGATTCTATCCCGATTCACCTGAAATACAGTATCATTTTATTGATTACAGGACAAAGCAAAAAGAATCGTTCCGAAAAGAGCGGCTAAAAAGTTATATCAAAATTGAAAAACAGCTTAAAAAAGACGGGGTTATCTAAGTTATGAAAATCAGGATTTTAATTATAATTACAATTTGTGCAATTGCCATTACTCAGATAAAGGGTCAACAGCAACAAAATATAAGCGGCGTAATTCCTTCACTTACAATGACCGCTGACCACCTTCCAAGAACTGAAGCAGGAACGGGCGCATTAATGCCTTGGGCAAACCGGCTTTGGGTGATGACTTACGTTGCACACAAGGAAGGAACAGGCAGTGGGACAGGTTTGTATGAAATCAGCAATGACCTTCAACTTAAAAAACATCCGGCAAGTGTGGTTGGAACTTATGCCAATCGGTTAATCCACAAACCAAGCATGCAATTGGCAATCGGTCCTTATTTGATTGACACACTCGGAAATGTTCGATTCATAAAAGAATTTACAGAACATCGTTTGGCCGCCACCATGACTCATTTGACCGATCCGCAAAACAAATTGTATTATTTGGCAATGGAAGGCGAGTTTTTTGAAGTGGATGTTCACACCCTTGAAGTAAAACAGCTCTTTCAGCTAATGGATGAGTTAAAAGAACCCAAAGGTTCGAAACCTCATTTTAAAAGTGGATTTACTGCTCATGGAAAAGTGGTGGTATGCAATAATAGTTACAATACAAAAGATTTTAACGGCGAATGGAATGCAGGTCGCCTTGCAGAGTGGGATGGAAAAAGTGGTTGGAAAATTTTGGAGAAGACAGCTTTTACCGAAGTTTGGGCTGCTGGTTCGTTTGGTCAACCCATTATTGCAACAGGATGGGACAGGATATCGGCAATAATGCGTGTATTTGTTAACGGCGAGTGGAAACGTTACCGGATACCTAAAGCAAGCCGCACATGGGATCAGACCAGTTGCACGGAATGGATGCGTATCCGCGAAATTGAAACCGAGCGTGCATTGATGGATTGTCACGGCCTGTTTTATGAAATTGGAATGCATACTTATGGAAACCAATTATGGGCCATTAAACCGATTTCGAGCCATTTGCGTGTAATCCCCGATTTTTGCTCATGGCGCGGAATGTTAGTTTTCGGTGGAAACCAGGCTACCCCTATGGGATTTAGTGAGTTAGAAGACCGAAATCCAT
>JAKIST010000002.1 GCA_021648495.1 Draconibacterium sp. | reverse complement strand
AATTCTGTTTCATTGTTTTCTAAAAAATATATTCCTCTGGCTTACAACGTACAATTTATGAAAAACGTTAAACGTACCTCAAATATTTTAGGGCACTTACAAATATTGAGCCAAATTCACACTATTTAAGCTAAATCTCAATAAAACATTTCGAAAGTAGGAGGTGAATCAATTTGAACCGTCCCTTTTAATTGAATATCCCCGTTTTTCGATTACTTTTTCAATCCTGGTCAAATCCATTTTTGCCACATCGGATTTTACAATTGCGGTTGAATCGTTTAAACTAACTGCAAGCGATTTAATTCCTTCCAATTCATTAACACCTTTCTCTATTGAAGCGACACTCATCTCGCAAGTCATTCCGCCAATGTTAATAGTGGCTTCAACAATCTCAACAGGCTCAGTTTCCTTCTTTTTAGTATTTGTCTTTTTTGTTCCTTAATTACAGGAAACCAATACCAAAACAATTGTCAGGAAAAATAACTTTTTCATAATTCTATTTTATTACTTCATACAATTGGAATAAATCAAAATTAGGTGAAAAGTTTAAAATAAGTTGTTCAAAGATGACGATGTTATTTTTTTTTTCTCGAATTACAATTTTCAAACATCCGTTAGTTGATGGACAGGATGACGAAAACACTATAATTATCACTCTTGATACGGTCCCATGCAGCAGTTGGAAACTGCTACTCTCTTTAAAACAACCCTTCAACTGATAAATAACGTTCGCCGTGGTCGTAAGAAAAAGTTAAGATGCGCGACCCTTTTGGCAGCTCTTTAATTTTTTTAGCTACCGCTGCCAACGATGCACCGGAAGAAATGCCAACAAACAAACCTTCCAATTTGGCTGCTTTCTGCGTATATTCAAAAGCTTCCTCTTTACTTACCGAGATTGTACCATCCAAAATTTCTGTATTCAAATTTGCAGGAATCCAACCCGCACCAATACCCTGGATTGGATGTGGCCCGGGAGCTCCTCCACCAATAACTGCACTTGCTTCTGGTTCAACAGCAAAAACTTTTAAGTCAGGAAATTTTTGTTTAAGCACTTCTCCAACCCCTGAAATATGACCTCCGGTACCTACACCCGTAATCAGGTAATCCAACCCTTCCGGAAAATCGTTGATAATTTCTTGTGCAGTATATTTACGATGGGCATCAATATTTGCCGGGTTTGTAAATTGCGAAGGAATCCATGAGTTTGGAATTTCCGCCGCTAACTCTTCTGCTTTTGAAATTGAACCTTTCATGCCTTTTTCTTTTGGGGTAAGTTCAAGTTCGGCCCCTAATGCCAATAAAACTTTACGACGTTCTACCGACATCGATTCCGGCATGGTTAATATTAAGCGGTAACCTTTTACTGCTGCCACGAGAGCCAGGCCAATTCCTGTGTTGCCTGATGTTGGTTCAATAATTACCGAGCCCTTTTTCAATAATCCTTTCGCCTCGGCATCTGTCACCATCTCCAGAGCAATCCGGTCTTTGATACTTCCTCCCGGATTTGTTTTTTCAACTTTTACCCAAACTTCGTAATCGCCCGGATACAAACGGTTCATACGTACATGTGGCGTATTGCCAATGGTTTCCAAAATGTTGTTTGCCTTCATAATAATTTTGTTTTTAAAATCGGTTAAAATAAAAAAGCCTCTCTAATTTCTTAGGAAGGCTTTTATTTATAAATAATTGAATTTTTATTCAGTTAAATAATATAAAAAATACCTTCCCTGTTTTCAGGGAAGCAACAACACATGCATGTATTTTCTTTTGTATTTTTCATATTTTCAATAATTCTAAACAAACTTAAAGAAAGAACAGCGATAAATCAAAATTGTTTTAAAGTAGGTATATTTTTTGCTTTAATTCTACTGATAAGGCAATTTTGAAAGTGTATCTGCCAACTTATTAATTCCTTCTTCCAATTTGCTTCCTGCCATCATTTTAATCATCATACTCATTTCGGCATGTAATGTCAAGCGCATTTTTGTTTGAAATTGGTCAACCGGAATTAATTGGATCCAAAAGGTAAAGCTCAAAGGTAAGCCTCCCGAACTTTCAACTTTAATAGATTTTAAAGGTTCTCGTTTAACAATTTTAATTTCTGCCACTCCCAATCCGGTTACATTAAATTTACAAGAATCTTGATCTGATTGAAAATCGGTTATCTTTATTTGCGGTACCTTTTCGGTAATCTTTTCTATTAACCCCGCATTTAAATACGAAGATAGGTTTTCGAAATTTGAAAGATAATTGAAAACAAGCTGCTGATTGTGATTGACCAGTTTTATATCGCTTGTATATTTGTTCAAACTCATTGGGAAAAATTAGTATTGGAAAAAATCCCGCAAAACGCAGGATGTAATATTAGGATTCTTGTGGATTCTTATTATCTATCTCCCCCAAGAAGTAGGGTCTTCGCGCCATTTCATTAGCGTATCCACCTCATCGCGGGTAACTTCTCCTATTTCTACGGCTGTATCGATCAATATCTGGTAACGGCTCAATGCTGTCAATTCAATATTTGCTTTCTTGAAATTTTCTTTCGCATGTTCGAAATTATAAGTAAAAATAGCAAGCATTCCAATTACATCCCCTCCAAAATTATTCACGGCTTCGGCAGCTTTTAAACTACTAATTCCGGTTGAAACCAAATCTTCAATAACCACTACTTTCTGATGCGGAACCAAGTCTCCTTCAATCAGGTTTTCTAAACCATGTCCTTTGGGTTTTGCCCGAACGTAAATAAAAGGCAAGCCTAAAACATCTGCAACCAACGCACCTATTGCAATTGCGCCCGTTGCAACTCCTGCAATTACTTCCGCCTGGGGATACTTTTCTTTTATTATTTCAACAAAGCTGTCGCGAATATAAGTGCGTGTTGCCGGATAAGAAAGAATTTTTCTATTATCACAATAAATAGGTGATTTCCAACCCGATGCCCAAGTAAATGGATTTGAAGGTTGTATCTTTATGGTATTAATTTTAAGTAATTTTTTTGTTACTTCAATTTGAGTAGAATCCATAATAAAATATACAATATTAATTCAAAACAAATGTACGAAGTTTTTTTTAACGACCGGAAGATAACGATTGCTGCTAAAAGGGAAATAACATTAATTAAACCAACACAAATAATAGATAATTTAGCGAACAGGAATGATGTTCAGAGTTGGTTTATTCGATTTATTAAGGATAATATTGAAGAGGTAATTTTACTGCACCCTGTGCCGGAACATTTCTTTTTAAATATTTTTCAGTCGGCTTTTTATCCCGTCCCGGCAGCCGGTGGAATAGTAATTCGAAAAAACAAATTGCTTTTTATTTTCAGGAATAAAAAATGGGACTTGCCAAAGGGGAAAATTGATGTGGGAGAATCAAATCGGGAAGCTGCCCTGCGCGAGGTTGAAGAGGAGTGTGGGATTTTGGACCACAAAATAACAAAACAATTGCCTTCAACTTTTCACATCTTTCAGTCGCCGTACGAAAAATTAAAAGGACAATGGATTTTAAAGCAAACTTTTTGGTTTGAAATGGATTATTCAGGTATTGAAAACGGAAATCCTCAATTAGAAGAAAACATTACTGAAATAAGATGGTTCGACCGAAACGAATTGGATAAAATTGTAGGAAATACTTATGCCAACTTAAAATCTATCATTTCACTTTATCGTGTTTGATTTCGCTGGCGTTCGAAAAGTTTGTGTTGAAGGAAATTGCCAAATTGTTGTTCGAAACCATCCAATGGAGCTTTCGCCGAAACGAATTCCACTTTGTGATTTTCATCTAAAAGATAACATTGTGGAAACGATTTAACTTTATATTTCTTGCTAAATTCGTTGTTTTCATCTATTAATTTTATCCCGGCAATATTATTTTCAGATAGAAATTTCTTCATTTCCACAGGGTCAGTTTTTCTTAACACAATAAAAATATCGAGGTACTTTTGAAAACGTTGTTCAATTTTCACCAGATATTTTAATTGCTCGCGGCACACAATCATTTCCGTGTCGGCAAAAACGATATACTTAAACTTATCGGAAGTTTGGTTCGTACAAAATTGCCCTCCTTCAACGGTATTGAGGCAAATGGGTGGGGCAACCGTTCCTTTTTGCAGGAAGGTTAGTTTGGCAGTAATTAGCAAGGCTGATTTTTGAATTAATTTGTTTGAGTTATTGGTGAATAATTCCGAACCGACCATTTTTAGGATCGAATTTTTCGAAAAATATCCCGAATAAAATGCGTCATGCAACAATTTCAAAATTACCAAATCAACTATTTCTCCCGAAATTTTATACTTGTTTTTTACAAACTCCTTCAAAAAAGTGATGTTGGAATGATTAACAGCAGCCCGAATTTTCTCTCCTTTAACCGACTTCGCCTCAAAACTTAATTGCCCGTTAAAAGCGTTATCGAATAATTCGAGAAAAGCAGGAAACAACCAAAATTGCTGGGCGACATCGGAAAACAGACTTGAAAATTGCTCTGGTTTTTGCCTGAACACTTCTGTTTCAATTGTTTTCAATTTCATTTTTTTATGAAAAATAAACGCCTCCGATTGAATTCCAGAAAACTCTTTGTCCAATAAAAAGACAAGCGAATCGTAAATTTCTTTCGATTGCCTAAAATAAAGTTGATTAAAGTACTTGTCGGTTAAGCTGTTCAATTTTTGAGAAAAAGCTGAAATCTTATTATTCAGTTGTTTACTGTTTTCGCTTGTAAACCAAAAGGCAACCGGACTAAAATATGGATTTTTTTTATCGGCGAAAGACTTTTCACGTAAAGGGGGCAACTGTATTTTGATTGTCTTGCCGGGCTCCAAAAAAAGCATGCCCCGGTAAATTCCAAAATCACAAAAAACAAAGTTTGTTGTTTTATTGTCAGTTGACGAAGTGCATTTCCCATTCTTGTCAAATTCAAGCGAAAAAACAAATTCACTTTCTTTGGCAATTGGATCTGAATATTGGAAAAAGTCCAGTTTACGATCGGCATACTCCAAGTTTTCGCATTGAATAGTTGTGGAACCTTCGGAAAAGTAAGTGCCTGAAATCAGTAAAAACAAAACGAATAATTTGTACATTCACATTTATTTATTGTCTGCCATAAACTCATTAAAGTCTAAAGCCTTTGGCAAAAACATACTTGCATCGCCGCCATGAAAGATAATATCGCGCACAATAGTTGCCATTACCGGGGTGTGTTCCGGCAAAGTTAACAGGAACACCGATTCAATTTCGGGATGCATTTTTTTGTTTACCTGTGCAATAGCACGTTCGTATTCAAAGTCGGAAGCAGTTCTCAAACCGCGCAAAATATATTTTGCATTTACTTCTTTGCAAAAATCAACGGTTAATCCATCGTATGTTTGAACTTCAATTTTGTCTTCTCCCCGAAAAACTTGTTTGATCCATTTTAATTTTTTCTCTATCGGGAAAAATGATTTTTTGTTGGCATTATTACCAATCATGATTACAATTTTATCAAACATGGGCAAAGCTCTTTTTACAATCGATTCGTGCCCAATTGTAAAAGGATCAAAGGATCCGGGAAATATGGCAATTCTCTCCATTTTGTAATTTTTTGTCAAAATTAAGCTAAAAAAGCACTTTCAGAAACGGTTCAGCAAATTAGTTTATTGCCTTTGCCTTGTTCGAATTTACATTTAGTAAATTCGACAAATCTTGATAATTTTCAAAAAAATAATGTTTTAAAAGGTAAACAATGTAAACTCAATAAGGTTAAATTGGTATTGTACCAAATTTTTCATTTCTATTTACCAGCGAAATTATCATGTATTAAACGATTTCCAAAGGAGCTGTAAATTAATAAACGCTTGTTTTATGCGTAGATATTTTGTTTTTTAACGAGCTGAAAAATCTGTAAATAGTGGTTCTATTAAAAGAATTTTTCAAAGAAGATAAAAAGCAAAAGAACAAGTAGAAATCGAGTGGTTATTTGTTTACAACTCCAAAACATAAAAATCAGCTTTATCTCTGAAAAATCAAATCTTTTATTCATTATTATTGATTGAATCGAATTTAGAAATAACATTTACGGTAATTTCGTTTAATTTGTTGTTTTAAAATTAATCTGGATTGAAAATTCAAGTAAATAAAATATTGTGGGGATATGCCTTTCTACTTGTTGGATTGGCATATATTTTTGGCTTGTTCATCGATCTGACAGGAGATTCAGGACTTTACGCGGCAATTTCGCGCCAAATGGTGGAGTCTGGAGATTGGTTTAACCTTAAAATCAATGGTGTGCCTTACGACCAAAAGCCGCACCTGTTTTTCTGGCTGGCAGGTTTTGGGATTCAACTTTTTGGAAATACCAATTTTGCATTCAAATTGTTCCCTTTTTTATACGGATTGCTTGGAATTTATTTTACGTATTGCTTGGGGAAACAACTATTTTCTGGCGAGGTTGGAAAACTTGCAGCCTTATTAGCTGGAACTTCACAAATATTTTTTCTCTATTTTTTCGATTTTCATACCGATACAGTTTTACAAACCGGGGTTATTTTGGCGTTGTGGCAATTGGCGGCTTATTTACAAAAGAGGAAAGCAGCAAGTTTTGTGTTGGGCTTTTTCGGTGTTGGGCTTGCCATGCTTTCAAAAGGTCCGGTTGGAGCAATATTACCATTTTTTGCAGTATTGTTATATTTACTGGGGAAGAGAGATTTCCGCCAGCTTTTTCACCCAAAATGGATTCTCGGTATTTTAATTGTGTCGGTTGTAATTTCACCAACGCTATTCCAGTTGTATAACAATTTTGGGATAGAAGGGTTAAAGTTTTATTTCATAACCAATAATATTGGACGAATTACCGGAGAATATGCAGGTTCCAGTTCCGACCTGTTTTTTTATATCCACACCCTTTTGTGGGCGGTTTTACCCTGGACCGTTTTTGTTACAGGCGCAATTGTATTTGAAATAAAAAGCTGGATTACAAAAAAGGGATACAACATTTGGGGAGTTTATCTTTTGGGCAGTGTCCTGCTTTTTGTATTCATATTAAGCATTGCAAAAGGCAAAGCACCCAATTACTTTTTAATTGCTATCCCGGTAATTTCAATTGTAACGGCGAGTTGGGCTAGCCACTTCTCTGCAATTTCGAAAAGATTACAACTATTTTTTATCCGTTCTCAAATCGTATTAATTAGTTGGCTCGGAGCAACTTTTATTTTCCTCACAATTGTATTCGCATTAGATGCAATTTGGATTCCGTTAACGATTTTTGTTTCTTCAACATTCGCAATTTTTATAGCATTAAAAACACCTGCTGAGAGGATTAACAAATTAGTACTTATTTCAACAATCGTTATTGGGGCCTCAAGTTTATTGTTGAATGTAAAAATATTGCCCGACCTATATAAATACCAAGGGGCAAAACAAGTTTTAACTCTTTTCGAAAAAAATGCAGGGAAAGATAAACATCTATATAATTTTGAATTGGAAGAATATGAAATGTTTTTTTATGCAAAAGACGCTGTGGACCAAATAAATAACTGGGAAGAATTATACGACGTTTTTGAAAAACCGGAGACATGGATTTATACAAATTCGATAAAATACAACGATATAATAAATATGGAATTTAAATTTGATACTATTTATGAAATTCGACAAAACGGCATGAATCGAATTAATATGCAATTTTTAAATCCCGGCACCAGAGAAAATTCTTTAACAACAAATTATTTGTTTGTCACAACTCAAAAACAAGGAAATTGAAATAACTAACTAATTTGATGGTTTTTTTATACTAACTTTTATCTTTGACCAACTTTTCAACAATTAAGTATTACATGGAAAAGATGAATATTCTTTCGATAATAATACCGGTTTACAACGAGGAGAGAACCATTGAACCAATTTTAGACAGAGTGTTGGAAGTGAAGTTAAATTATGGGTTCCAAAAAGAAATAATTTTAGTTAACGACTGTTCTTCCGACAAGTCGGTTGAAGTGATTGAGGATTATATTAATGAGCATCCCGAGGCTGAAATAAAATTCTTTCACCAGCCCCAAAATATGGGAAAAGGAGCCGCGCTTCACCGTGGAATTGCCAGAGCAACAGGCGGATGTATAATTATTCAGGATGCCGATTTGGAATACGATCCACGCGAATACAACGATTTGTTAAAACCTGTTGCTGAAGGGAATGCAGACGTGGTTTATGGTTCGCGTTTTATGGGGGGCAACCCACACCGCATTCTATTTTTCTGGCATTCCATCGGGAATAAATTCCTCACCTTTGCTTCCAATATGTTTACCAATCTAAATTTAACCGATATGGAAACATGTTATAAATTATTTAAATCGGATATTATAAAGAATTTGAATTTGCAAGAAACCCGCTTTGGGTTTGAGCCTGAAGTGACTGCAAAAATTTCGAGGGTGCCGAATATCCGTATTTATGAAATTGGAATTTCGTATTATGGGCGCACCTACGATGAAGGGAAAAAAATTAGTGCCAAAGATGGGTTTCGTGCCTTGTGGTGTATTTTGAAATATAATGTTTTTAAAAGATAGATTGTTCAGGGATGGAAAGTAACAAAATTGAAAAACGGCTTCTTTACTTTTTTCTGTCAACTTTAATTCTGTTACAGTTATTATTATTAATTTTTAATGAAAAAGCTTTTGGCGGAGCCGATAGTATTTCACATTTTCAAATAGCCAGATTTGCTTTTAAATATCCGCGTTTATTTTTAGATCATTGGGGAAAACCGGTTTACACAACTCTATCAGCGTCATTTGCTTTGTTTGGTTTTAAAAGTGCCCAGGTTTTTAATTTGGTAGTCGCCGTTTTAACACTGATTTTTGTTTTTAAAATCTCAAAACTAATTTTTCCTTCCGGTGCGATTTTTACGGTTGTTCTCACCGCATTTGCTCCCATTTATTTTTTATTGATGATAACCTGCCTCACCGAAGTGCTTTTCAGTTTTACACTTATTTTTTCGGTATATCTGTTTATGAAAAACAGGTTTATATTTTCGGCAATTGTTTTATCATTCATCCCTTTTGTTCGAATGGAGGGAATTGTTTTGATGCCCGTTTTCGCATTGGCTTTTTTGTTAAAACGTTCTTATTTTTCAATCCTGTTTCTTTCTGTTGGAACCCTTTTTTATTCCATTGTTGGATATTTTGCTTTCAACGATTTCTTGTGGATAATAAACAGATTCCCTTATCCAAAAGGTGAAAGTGTGTACGGTAGTGGAGAATTATTTCATTTTATTAAAAAAAGCAATTATATATTCGGAATACCATTTTTATTGGTTTTGGTGCCCGGCCTCATTTCCTGGACTGTGGAAATATTGAAAAAATTTAAGATAAGAAATGAAAATTTTATTCTGTTTATTGTTATTACCGGGAGTTGGTTAACCTATTTTGCGGCACATAGTTTTGTTTGGTGGAAAGGAATGGGAGGCTCACTTGGTTTAATTCGGGTGATGGGAGGAGTTATTCCGCTGGCAGCTTTAACAGGAGTAAAAGGTATTCAGTTTCTTTTTGAAAGGATTAATAAAGGAAATTTAGTTTTTGCAATACTTTCCTTTATTGCAGTTGCACAGATTTTTCTTTTTTTTAATCAAAATCATCTTCCATTAAAAGCCGGGCGAATTGACAAACTGATAATAAAGAGTGCCGATTTTTTGAAACAAAAGGGACAAAATGAAAAGATATATTATTTCAATCCTGAATTAATTTTTCACTTAAACCTCGATCCGTACGATAAAACAAAATCTAACTGGGGAATTGGCGATAAATTACAGCCTTCGAATTCAATGGATTTTGGTGATATTTTAATTTGGGATGCACATTTTGGTCCCAACGAAGGACGGGTAAGTTTTGAATCTATAGAAAACGATAGTCATTTGCAAAAGATAAAGTCCTTTTTCCCGGTTCAAAAAATAAAAGTATTGGGTGGTTACGATTATGCAATCCACATTTATAAAAAGGTTAAAAACCGAAAAGCTATTTCTGGTTCTGATACCTTTTTACGTGAATTGGAAATTAACCCGGCAAAGTCGAAACAAGTAATTAGCATAGATGGAGAAAATGTATTTGAGCTACAAAATTCGAGTGAATATAGTCCGTCAATTGTAGTTTATGTTGACGAATTATTGCAAAAAGAGATTTTTAAAGCTGAGTTACAAATTCAATACAAAAGCGATGAAACAATAAAAAACAAAGATGTTTTACTGGTTATTTCTGTTGAAAACGGGAAGGAAAACTTGAGATATGAAGTTCAACCTTTGGAGTGGAATGTTGATGATAAAGAATGGAAAACGGTTTCAGTACACACACGGTTTCCGGCAAATATCCCAAAATCGGCAATTGTTAAGATGTATGTTTGGAACAGGAATAACCGGCACATGTTTATAAAAAAGCTACATTCAAAAATAACGAGTTATTAAATTCAACGTTTAATAAAACGATGCAAGTACTAAAACGAAATAACGCATTTGATATAAAAAAAGGGAGTATTCTATTTTTCTTTTTATTGTATTTGGTTTTAAATGTTTCCGGCCAAACGGATACTTTAAAATATCTTTTTGTTGGTCATACCTACCAGTGGCACACTGCCGGCGACAAGCTTGATGAACGTCTGGAAAAAATGGATTTGTCGGGATATGATGGGATTTGGCTGGGAGGAGATGTTTGTTCTGAAGCATTGCTTGAATACACAACCCTGGAGTACATTGATAAACTTTTCGATTTAAAACACCCAAACACGCATTGGGCTTTTGGAAATCACGATGCCCGAAACGGTAATTGGAATTGGGTTGAGGAGTTGAGCGGTAAAAAATCATATTATACCAGTACGTATAAAGGAATTAGTTACATGGTGTTGAATACAAATTTAACTCCGTACGATTGCGAACAATTGAATGATCAATATCGGATAATTGTTAATTTGTGCGATACTATTGAAAAATCAACTCACCTGATTTTTATTATGCACCATGGAATTTGGGAAAATGTTCCCGGGTTACCTTCTCCATATAATTATGCACAAAGTAACCTGAAACGGTTTAGTTTTACCTGCGATGATGCGGACGCTACATTTATAAAAGAAATTTACCCCCGTTTGGTAAAAGTTAAAGAGCGGGGAATTGAAGTTATTCTTATTTTAGGTGATATGGGATCTCAAAAAATTGATGCTGTTTCCGACGATGGAATCCATTTTTTGGGAACTGGCCTTAACCGAAGTAAATTTCAGGATCCGATAGAACGTGAAAATTCCCCCCACGATTGGATATTAGAATTTAAACATGTTCCTGAAAATGGTTGGCTGAACTGGCAATTTCACGACCTTGATTCAATGTTAGCGAAATAGGTTTTTAATTGAAAACTAATTTCCCGTTAAATACAACGTTGTTATTATTTTGAATTGTAAACAGGTAAATTCCTGATGGAAATTGAGGTTGGTGAGTGCTAAGAACATTTGGATGAATCATCTTGTTATAAATTAATACACCTTTTATATTGTACAGATTTAATTTAAAGTCGGTTATTAACTTGGTGTTAATCAATACTGAAAAATTATTATTAACCGGATTTGGGAAAACTTTTATTTGCTCGATACTGTCGTTTACACGAGGTATGGAGGAAATAAATTTTGGTATTCCATCTTTCGATATTTTATAAAAGACAATGTCTTTTTTTCCAATATTTCCATTGTCCGTCCAGCCGGTAAAAACACACCCCGAATCATTGGTGCAAACCATTGCGCTACTGTAATCAGAACCATTTCCACCAAATGTATTCGACCAAATTATTTCGCCTTCCAAATCGGTTTTTATTAATAAATGATCTGGTTTATAGTTATCCGAATAACTGGCGCTACTTCCCAAAATATATAATTTTTGATCTTTGCTTATTCGCATAGTTTCGCCATAATCGAAGTCTGTCCCTCCATAAGTTTTTGACCATAATTTATTCCCGTTATCGTCAATTTTCATTAAAAAGAAATCGAAACTCCCAGCACCTTCGCTTTGTGTCGAACCACAAACATAATATCCACCTCCCGGTGCTGCAATAATTTCTTTTGCCCAGTCGTGACTTGCTCCACCAAAAGTCTTCAACCAAATTTCTTCTCCCAACGAGTTGGTTTTTATAATGAATACATCGGCATCGTGATTTAAATAATCTGTGCTGGTTGGATTATAAAAACCACCGAGCGTTCCAACAACTATAAACTCTCCTTTTTCATTTTCAATTACATCGAAACCGTGATCGACATAACGTCCTCCAAAATGATTTTCCCAAACCATTTCACCATCATTATTTGCTTTTACCAAATAAACATCGCCAAAGTCATCCACGCTTCGGTTAAAACCAACCATGGCAAATCCATTATCTTTTGTGATAATAAATTTGTGCCCCAAATCATTTTTTTCGCCGCCGTAAAATTTTTTCCATTTTTGTTTTCCCTCAAAATCTAATTTGGTCAAAACCATATCGTTATTTGGAAATCCACCATCCCAGGATTTTCCCAAAACAAAAATCCCACCTTTATTTACCAAAATATGTTTCCCTACGTCACCATGCTTTTCACCGAAAGTAAATTCTTTTTTCAAACTTCCATTTGCGTTTAATTGTACTACATAATAATCTGTTGAACTTTTTTCCGTTACACGAGTAGTTCCGAGTATGTAAAAATTATTATCGTATTGAACAATTGAATTTGCAATGTCTTCTTCTTTACTTCCATAATAATTAGCATTTTGAGCAATTATACTTTGTTGGTTAAAGAATACCAGCAAGATTAGAATACTATTTGTTAAAAGATTTTTCATATTCAAAGAAAGGCATTGCAAAGTTAAAAGAATGTTTTTGATTTGTTATTTTTGGTCTTTCATATTTTTTATTAAATGAGATTATCAAAAAATCTGATATTATTATTTTATTTTATTCTTATAATTTCTTCTTGTTCTTCAACAGGACAAAAAGAGAAAAAAGATAATGAAGAGGTTTTCCTTTGCAATGTTGAAGATATTGATGATCAGAAAAAGCAATTTAAGGAGGTATCAGAAAAGAATCTTTTTTTTAGTAATATCAACACTCAGTCCGGTGATTTTTCTTATTCAGGTAAGTTCTCAAGTAAATTGTATCCGGGAAGCCCTTATGGATTAACAACTGACCTATCAAGAGTTAAACCTGATGATTATATCCAGGTTACAGCTTGGCGTAAAAGTAAAAACAACAGCGGTGTATTAGTGGTTGACGGTGGAAATGGATATTATAGTGCAAAGAAACAAGTAGTTGAAGAAGGAACGAATGGCTGGAAGAAAATATTTCTCGAATATCACGTCCCCCCAAATTTTTATTCTGGAAAAATAAAAATTTATGTTTGGAACAACAACTCAGATACAGTATATTTTGATGATCTTCAGATAATTCACAGAAATAAGAAAGTATTTCCGGAATACAATGTACCAACTTTGCAAATTCATACCGATGAGTTGGTTTTAAATAAGTTCAAACAAAAACGATTGCAAGCTTTTGAAACAACGGTTTTGGTAAGTTCCAATGAAGATTATGCCAATATGGTTTTGTATGCCGGGAAAGATTTTTTAAACGGTAGTTTTCGGTTAAAAGGCGATTTGGTAGATCATATCCAGGGTCAGAAATGGTCATTCCGCATAAAACTGAAAAAAGATTTTGCGTGGAACAACATGCGAACTTTCTCAATCCAAAATCCGGCAACCCGTAATTTTTTGTACGAATGGATTGCGCATAAAGTATTTAAGCAAGAAGATGTTTTGACTACGCGTTATGGCTTTGTTCCGGTAAAATTGAACAACGAATCGCTGGGGATTTACGCATGGGAAGAACATTTTGAGAAACAACTTATCGAAAACCAAAATCGGAGAGAAGGGCCAATTGTGCGTTTCGACGAAAGTTTATTTTGGCAGCGTGTTTTAGAAACAAATCAAACCAAACGTGAATGGGACATCGATTATTTTGGAGCGGCAAAGATAATCCCTTTTAAAGAGGGTCGAACAAGCAAGGATTCCCTATTAAACTTACAGCTTGTTGAAGCACAAAAATTGCTTTTGCAATATAAAAACCGCTCAAAATTGGTGTCTCAAATTTTCGACATTAACAAATTAGCGAAATATTATGCATTAATAGACATTACGCAGGCTTACCACGGATTTACCTGGCACAATCAACGGTTTTACTATAACCCGGTTACGTGTTTATTGGAGCCAATTGCATTCGACGGTTACATTGAAGGAGGAATATACAAACGCATTGATGAACAAATAACAGGACTTTTGCTCCCCGATAAAATTGCATCGTTCAACAAAGAAGAATTGATGCTTTTCCAGGTTTTTACCGATAACCTTTTCAGAAAAAAATACATCGGTTTTTTGAAAAAATACAGTACCCCGGGATTTATAAATCAATTAATTTCGGAATTCCAGCCACAAGCAGATTCAATTTCAACACTTATTAAACAAGAATTCCCTTATTATAAATTCAATTTCAATTATATAAAAAGGCAAGCCGAATACATTCAAAACAATATTGAAAAAATTGAAAGCAACATTGAAAAAATTGGATTAGCGGTTTCGAAAATTACACCTGAAAAATTTAAAAAAGAATACACATCTGACATTAATAATAATCTGATCCCATTCCAAATTCACGCCTATTTTAATAAAAAAAAGAAACAAATTGATGTACTAAATTTTCACAATGCAAAAGTAAAAATATTAGGTGCTTTTATGGAAGGAGGTTTGCCTGAAAGTTTTGAAGAGAAACCAGAATTGGAATCGTATAATGGTGTGGCCCCTCCCAAAATTTCAATTCCAACCAAAGGTGTTCCGTTAAAAATTTTATTTGAAATTGGAATCGAAATGTTCGAAACCGAAGTAAGTCAGTGGCCGTTTTACGATAGTGAAACCTCGAGGCAGATTGTGGTTAGAAAACAACTGCCCGAAAATATTCATGCAGAGGGGAAATCGATAGTATTTGAAGGAAATTATCAATTCAAAACCGATGTGGTTATTCCCGGTTCATTTGTAGTAATTGCAAAACCGGGCACTCAAATTGATTTAATCGAAGGTGCTTCTTTTATCAGTTTTGCTCCAATTCAATTTTTGGGAACAGAAGAAAATCCAATTGTAATTACTTCAAGCGACAAATCGGCGAATGGATTTAATATTCTACAACCCCAAGGAAAATCGGAATTGAAATATGTTATTTTTTCGGGATTGGGGAGCTTACGAAAAGCAGGTTGGGAAACTCCGGCGGCAGTTGCTTTTTACGAGGCAGATATTGTTTTTGAAAATTGTACTTTTAGCTCCAATATAAATTGCGACGATGCATTGAATACTGTACGTTCAAAATTTTTAGTTGCAAATTGCAAGTTCGAAAATACCTTTGCCGATGCTTTCGATTCCGATTTTAGTACAGGGAAAGTCGTAAATTGCACTTTCAAAAATATCGGGAACGATGCCATTGATTTTTCAGGAAGTAGCGTTACTATTTCAGGTTGCAAAATGAGTGAAATCTCAGACAAGGCAATTTCGGGGGGAGAAAATTCAACTTTAATCGTTTCGAATTGTGAAATTGACAAGGCAAATATTGGTGTGGCAGCAAAAGATTTATCGAACATAATTTTGGACAAAATAACGATGAACAATACCGTTTATGGACTGGTGGCTTTCGTGAAAAAACCCGAATACGGGCCGGCAACCCTTATTGTCGATAATTTAAAAATGAAAAATAATGTAATTTTCTACCAGATAGAATTGGGTTCAACGCTAACTTTAGATGGGAAAATTATTGAAGGACGAGAGAAAAATTTAGCAGTAAAATTGTATCAATAAAAAAAAATAACATGGATAAATGGAATCTATTTCAACGGTTTTTAATAACCGAAAATACACAAATCTCTATTTCTGATTTTCTAATTAATTCGGTCATAATTTTGGTGCTTTCACTCATTTTGGAATTTACATATACACGTTGCGCCAAAAGTTTATCGGGGCGAAAAGCCTTTGCGGCCAACTTCTTTCTAATTGCTTTTACCACCATGCTCATTATTTCCATCGTTAAATCTTCGTTGGCACTGTCGTTGGGTTTGGTAGGTGCTTTGTCTATCGTCCGGTTTCGTTCGGCAATTAAAGAGCCCGAAGAATTGGCGTATTTGTTTTTCACCATTTCAATTGGTTTAGGTTTGGGTGCAAATCAGCGTTTAATATCAGTTGTGGCGGCTTTTGTTTTATTGGTAATTATTTGGTTGAGGCATTTAAGTTCGACAAAAAGCAGGCAACAAAATTTATATTTAACGGTTAGCGGATCCGGCCCAAAGAAACCATCGCTCGAAAATGTGGATAAATTGGTCAGGGAAAACTTTAAAGCGTCGAAACTGGTCCGTTACGATGAAACGTCCGATTTAATTGAAACTGCATTTTGGGTGGAAATTAAATATACAGGAGACCTTCAGGATTTTAAAAATAAGTTGAATGAATTAAACCCTGAAATACGGGTTTCGTTTGTAGATAATTACTCTTTTTAGGAACTGAAATGCAAAACGGGTACACCGAATTAAAAACATATCGTTACGAGCGGAAATTTGTTGCCCTGGAATTTTCGCGTTTGGCTGCCGAGTCAGTGATAAAACAAAACCAGGCGTTTTTTGTATCTGTTTTTCATCCCCGGAAAGTGAACAACATTTATTTCGACACACCGGGCTTGGATTGTTATTTCGACAATCTTTTTGGAAATGGAAACCGTTGGAAAGCCAGGATCCGTTGGTATGGAAAAGTTTTCGGAACGGCAATTTCTCCCGTTTTGGAATTCAAAATAAAAAAGGGTTTTGTTGGGACAAAAAAATCATTTCGCCTTCCGGAATTCGAAATCAATAAAGACAATTTTGACGCATCTATTTTAAAAAATATTTTTGGAAAAGCCGAATTGCCAAAAGAAATTAGAGAAAGGTTAAGCAATTTACAACCTGTTTTGTTAAACTCGTACATGCGCAGTTACTATTCATCGTTAAACAAAAAGTTCCGTGTTACTGTTGACGATGAATTGGAGTATTATTCTTTGCGTTCAACCTGGAACCATTTTCCACAGCTTTACCGCGAAGCTTTAAAAACGGTTGTTGAATTAAAATACGATCTGGAATGGGACAGTGAAGCTGAAAAAATTA
This sequence comes from Draconibacterium sp., assembly GCA_021648495.1. GTDB lineage: Bacteria > Bacteroidota > Bacteroidia > Bacteroidales > Prolixibacteraceae > Draconibacterium. Next base: position 19,852 of record JAKIST010000002.1, on the reverse strand, counting down.
CTAACCAGTTTCCTTTTCGTTTAGATAAAAATTCGAAATTTGTTGCCGGAATGAGCCATTTTAGAAGTGGGGTTCCTGAGTAGAAAAAAAATAAAACAATATAAATTAACATAGTTTGCGTTAGTTTAATTATTCAAATAAGTTAGAGAACAGATGGACATTTATAAAGAAAAGAAACAAAGTATAAAGGATTATTTCAACCAAGCAGCAAATTCAAGAATCAAATACAGAAAAAGGAAAAGATACTATTGGGACAGTATCACAAACTATTGCAACTTTTTTATTCATAATGAATCTTCTGTTCTTGAAATTGGTTGTGGCACAGGTGAATTACTTGGAAAAATAAAAGGCAAAGAAAAGACTGGAATTGACGTGAGCGAAAAGATGATTGAAGAAGCAAAAAAGCAATTCCCTTCAATTAATTTCGTCTGCTCACCTGCAGAAAATATTCAATTAGAGCAAAAATACGATGTTATTATTCTTTCGAACCTGATTGGATACCTGGTTGACATTCAGAGTGTTTTTGAAGAGTTGCATAAAGTTTGTTATAACGAAACCAAAATTATTGTTACTTATTACAATATTTTTTGGGAACCCTTTATTAAATTTGCAGAGTTTATCCGAATCAAAAAAAAGGGGCCAGAACAAAGTTGGATTTCCACAAAAGACTTGGCAAACCTTTTGTATCTGTCGGGTTTTGAAACATACAAACAGAACTCATCGATGCTTTCCCCTTATTATATCCCACTATTCTCCGGATTTCTAAATAAGTTCGTTTCAAGGCTTCCTTTCTTTAACCTCTTTGCACTTAATCAGTATTCTTTTGCTCAACCCATAGTAAGCATAAAAGAGGACGAGATAACAACAAAATATTCAACTTCGGTATTAATACCTGCCAGAAATGAAAGTGGAAATATTGAAAATGCAATTCTTAGATTGCCTGAATTTGGAAACCATATTGAAATAATTTTTGTTGAAGGAAATTCAACTGATGATACCTGGGCAAAAATTCAGGAAATAAAAGAAAAATACAAAACATCGCACGATATAAAAATGTTACAACAACCCGGAAAAGGAAAAGGTGATGCAGTGCGGGCTGGATATGACATTGCCACCGGGGATATTCTAATGATCCTGGACGCAGATTTAACCGTGCCTCCCGAGCAACTTCCAAAATTTTATAATGCTATTGCGCAAAACAAAGGTGGGTTTATAAATGGTACCCGCTTGATTTACCCGATGGAAAAGAATGCTATGCGATTTTTAAATACGTTGGGAAATAAATTTTTTAGTATGGCTTTTAGCTGGTTATTGGAACAACCAATTAAAGACACACTCTGCGGCACAAAAGTTATGTTCAGGAAAGACTATTTGAAATTGGCGGCAAATCGTTCTTATTTTGGAGATTTTGATCCTTTTGGAGATTATGATTTACTTTTTGGCGCTTTCAAACTAAACCTAAAAATAATTGATATGCCAATCAGATATCAGGAAAGAATTTATGGTGACACCAATATTTCGAGATTCAAACATGGACTGCTTCTTTTAAAAATGTGGTGGTTTGCATTATTCAAAATTAAATTTAAATAGCACTTTAATCATGTTTTGGGCTTATTTTTTTAATGGAAAGATCATCAAAATACCCAAGCATTTTATCCTTGTTCCAAAGATATATTTTTAACGAATTATTTTGTAAATTAGAAGGAACGGTGAATTTTATATGTATAAGATCCCATCCATTTTCATCGGTCTTTTCAGCGTTTTTTTTCGACTTGTAAAATTGTTTAGCATCTTTTGAAGCAACAACCAGCAGACCACTCTCATTATCTGAAAACCGCCAAACTTCTACTTCAATAATATCTCCGGGTTTTAAATTATTGAGGTTATATTCAAGCGCGTATTTAGTTTTGCTATCCATTTTAACAGAGTGCTTTCCTGAGCGTGCTTTTTCATTTGTGCGATTGTAAGCGTTGCCAAATTCCTTTCCATTAGATCCCAGGTAAATCTGATTGTCTGGAGTTAGTATTTCGGCATTGCAATAAATATTCTCTGTAAGAATTCCACCTTTTCCAACATTTAATTGTTTGTACTTTAAAGTATCTAATTTGTAAATTACCTGCAGTCGTCCTTTATAGATTTCTTGCAAAGGGAATCCTTGTTCCCCCATTTCTTGAACAACCTTTTCATCACGGGGGCCGCCAATTAAAAGTATTTTATTCCCCTTTTGTTTGACCAAATCGTCTAAAAAAACTTCGGTATCCCAATCTTTTATAGTCTTTTCAAAAGAGTGATAAAAATAAATATTTCCATAAACCTCTTTTATTTGAGGCAACATTCTACGTTTTGTGTAAACATCGCCAAAATTTAAAGCTGAGTACGGATTTAATGAATTTGGATAATAGTAAATTCGTGTATAATCAGAATAATCGCGATCGATCATCGCCTTGGTAGAATCCATTTCCTCGTTGGTTAATTTATAACCATCGTTAAAATATTTAATATTTGGAATTTGTACGAAAAAAATAAAGAAAACAAGTGCAGCAACTAAAAAAGGCAGATCGTATTTTTTAACAAACACTGGAACGTTCGTTCGTTCTAAAATTTTATGAATAAAAAATACAATAACACCCGAGAGCAATAAACAGGGAATCAAATAATGATTTGAGTGGTAATGTTTCGCCACCATTAAAACTCCAAAACCCGCGCTAGCTACCAATCCTGTTAATATTTTTATATCCCACTCTTTTTCACTTTTTTTATTATACGACCTAAGAATTGAAACAGCGACCACAATCAACCCAACAATGAGAACAACTGCAAAAATTGGGTTATTTTCTAAAATGCGTAATAAATCGGGGAAGTAAGTGTGTACATCAATTATCCCTTTTTTGCCATGTCCGTATGTTCCCGAATGGCTCATCAACCCGCGAAACCAGTAATACATCTGTTTGTATTCCGGAATTATCGGGATTGTAAACAGTACAAACGAAGGAATAACCCCGAAAGAATAAATCAATTTCTTTTTCAGGGTTGGAAGAACAATAAATGGGAAAATTGCCAATGGTAAAAATGTAGCTTTTGTCGCCAGTCCGGCACCAACTAAGAGTGTAAAAACAGTTACAAATTTCCACGTGTTTTTGTTTTTATCGGCATAAAACCAAAGTACTACAATTACAAAAACAGCAGTTAAAAAGAACAGAAACGGCTCGGGTGAAACTTTTGTAAAAACGTGGTCCAGCGTATTGGCTGTAATAAATGTTGAAGCTTGTAATAATAAAGCTACCCAAATCGAACGAGTTTTTTTAAAGGCTATCCAACCGAGCAAGAATAATATTAAAGCATTTAAAAGCATCAATACATTCCGGATACTCAGAATAAAAGTATGTGAATCATCAAAAACGTGCCTCACCAACGTTTCATTTTCAGGATTCGAAAACAAATGCTTTAAAGTAATGGCTACCGCACCAATTTGTATTACCGTTGTTCCCGGATGATCAATATATCCAACACCTTTCCCATCACAAAGTGCAGTAGCGTTTACCAAATAGACATAATTGGGGTCATTCCCAAATTTTGCCAAATGGATGCTAAATCCAATCCATAAAAATAGAATTGGGAGTAGCAAAACGCTGAACCGTAAATATTTTGTGAGATTCAATTTTTACTATTTTAATTGAAAGATTTTGTTTTTTATTAATCCCCACTTTTGCAACCTGAATTGAATTGAAGTTTTTAAAACGCCAATTCCATAAATACTGCTGTTTCTCAGGTTGATGCTCGATGCATCGTCGAAATATTTTGTGGGGCAGGTAATTTCAGCAATTCCGTAACCGGCATACCAAATTTGCGCCAGCATTTGATTATCAAAAACAAAATTATCGGAGTTCTCTTCGAAAGCAATAGTTTCGAGAATTTCCTTTGTAAATGCACGGTAACCGGTGTGGTACTCCGAGAGCTTGGCTCCCATTAATATATTTTGAATAAATGTTAACCCGCGGTTTGCAACATATTTCAGCAGTGGCATTCCTCCTTTTAAAGCACCTTTCCCTAAAATACGAGAGCCGAGCACAACATGATATAATTCGCTTGCCAACAAGCTTGCCATTGCAGGAATTAATTTCGGGGTGTATTGATAATCGGGGTGGAGCATAATTACGATGTCGGCACCTATTTTTAGTGCTTTGTTGTAACACGATTTTTGGTTGCCACCGTAACCTTTGTTTTCCTTGTGAACAACAATGTGTTTTATCCCCAGTTTTTTGCCCACTTCAACCGTGTCGTCTTTGCTTAAATCGTCAACTAAAATAACATCGTCAACAATTTTAAAGTCTATTTCGTTGTAGGTAATTTCCAGTGTTTTTGCAGCATTGTACGCCGGGAGCACAACTACAATTTTTTTGTCGTTAATCATCCTGAATTTTTTGTTAGTGCAAAAATAGTAAGAAATTAATTGTTACACCTCGTTGTCTTACTTCTTTTGCAATTTTAATTTGCCAATTGCACGTGTTGCGAACGTTGCAAATGCAACCACCGAAACCGAACTGACGGGCATTAAAATAGCCGCTACAATGGGCGATAAATTTCCCGTAATTGCAAAGGCAATTCCTATAATATTGTACAAAAACGAGATGAGGAAACTGAGTTTAACAATGTTCAACGAAGTTTTTGTAAATCGAATAAATTGGGCGAGATGCTCAAACTTGTCCGACTCTAAAACGGCATCGCTGGCTGGCGAAAAATGATATACTTTATCGGCAACTGTCAACGCCACATCGCTTTGCATTAAAGCCCCGGCATCGTTTAAGCCGTCGCCGGTCATTAAAATAGAGTTCCCTTGTTTTTGTAACAATTTAATAAAATTGGCTTTGTCGCTGGGTTTTTGGTTGAACAACAGATTGTTCCTTTCAAAATAAGTGCTCAGGTTTTCAGCCTCCGAATCGTTGTCGCCGGAAACCAAATACAGTTCGAAGTTATTGTTCAGGTTATTTAAAACGCGTTCAAAACCATCGCGGTATTGATTGCTTATTTTATAAAACCCGGCCAATTTGTTATCTATCGAAACATAAACCACCGAGGCTTTTTGTTCTATTAATCCAGCCGAATTTGTAACGTACTCTTCCGAGCCAATTTTTATTTTTAGCTTATTTACTTTGCCAAAAATACCCCGCCCCGAAACTTCGACAAAATGCTCTGGTTTTTGATATTTTGCATTTCCATAATAATTTACAATTGCAGTACTTAAGGGATGAGTAGATTGTTTTGCCAGTGAATAAATGGCATTTTTTTCATCGTCGGAAAGTGCCGATCCCAGATATTCTATTTTGCTTTCGTTGGGTTTGGTAAGCGTTCCGGTTTTATCGAAAACGATTGTATTTATGTGCGATAGTTTTTCTATTACATTGGTGTTTTTAATGTAAAGCCCGGCTTTGCCAAAAATACGCATGGTATTTCCAAAAGTGAATGGAATTGAAAGTGCCAGCGCACACGGGCAGGCGACAATTAATACCGCGGTGAAAACAAAAATAGCAGTGTGCGTTTCTCCTTTTATCATCCAAAAAGTGAAGCCTGAAATTGCAATAGCGATAATTATCAAGGTAAAATATTTGCTGATTTTATCGGAAAGCGGTTTTAATGAATCGCTTGGTTTATGGTAGGTTTTGTCCTGGTTCCAGAGTTTGGTGAGGTGGCTTTGACTCACCTTTTTTTTCACCCTGATTTTAATGATTTCGCCCATTTGCCGCCCACCGGCATAAATAAAATCGTCGATTTTCTTTATAACCGGGCTCGATTCCCCGGTTACAAAACTGTAATCAATCCTACCTTCACCTTCAATTAAAATGGAATCGGCAGGAATCAATTCTTTATTACGGATTATCAATTCATCGTCAACTTCAATTTTTTCGAGCAAAACACTCTCTTCAATTTGTTTATTGATTTTAGTAACTGCAATTGGAAAATACGATTTGTAATTTCGGTCGAACGAAAGTGCTTCGTAGGTTTTCCCCTGGTACCATTTACCAAGCAATAGAAAAAATATTAACCCGGAAAGGCTGTCGCAATAACCAGGGCCGTTAGCAAAAAGTATTTCGTAGCCCGAAACAAAAAAGAGCACAATAATTCCAAGGGCGATTGGTAAATCAATGCTAACATTTTTTTTCAGAAGGTTTTTAAATGCCGAAATATAATAGTCGCTGCCACTGTATAACGCCACCGGAACAACCAAAATAAAACTTAAAATACTTAATACCGATTGCAATTTGTCGTCTAAGGGTTTGCCGTTAAAATAGGCGGGCAAACTGTACGTCATCACATTGATAAAAACAAACCCGGCAACCCCAATTTTGTAAAGTAGTTTTTTATACGATTGGTCGTCTTCATCTTTATCCGAAAGACTTAACGAAAGGTCGGGAGTGTAATGAATTGACGAAAGCAATTCAACGAGTTTCCGCAAACTTATCTGTGATTCATCGAAAGTAACATCAACCTCTTTTTTTGTAAAATTCACAAACGAATATTTTACTCCTTTGTCTATGGAATGCAAATTTTCGAGCAGCCAAATACACGATGCACAGTGAATTACAGGGATATAAAATTTAACTTTTAAAATTCCACTTTCAGAGAATGAAATGAGTTTTTCTTTTATCTCTTCGTTATCGAGGAATGCATATTTATTTCCAAATTCGGTGGTTTCAATTTTAATTCCCGGAGTTTCTTCAAGCTTGTAATAATTGTAGAGTTTGTTTTCATCCAACAACTGGTAAACGGTAAGGCAGCCGTTGCAACAAAATGGCAACTCGTTCCAAATAACCGGATGTTTTCCGCAGTCGGCACCGCAATGAATGCAAATATTGTTTTTAACCGATTTCATCTGTTTATAATTGTTTATTTTTTAAGGTAACAGATGGAACTCCCCATGAATTATGATCATGCTTCTTTGTGTGATTTCTTCTCATGGTCGTTTCATTTTATTTTTTTTGAATTAGTTTTATTTACAAAATAAAATTTATAAATCGGTTTTTTTGAGTTCTCTTTCGATGTATGTTTTAAGTTGATTGGTACTCGGCAATTTGATGAGGTACTGCTGAACAAATAGATTTTCGTCCATACCCGCTGTTGCATATTTTACCAATGCATTGTCTTTTTCGGCGACCAATAAAATCCCTACTGGAGCATTGTCCGATTTTTCCCCAATCTCTGCTTTAAAATAATTAAGATAGGTATTAAGCTGACCGATGTCTCCATGTTCAAATTTTCCGATTTTTAAATCAATAAGTACATGGCATTTAAGAATCCTATGGTAAAAAACCAGATCGATAAAATAGTATTCATTACCAATTAAAATTCTTTTTTGACGTGCTTCAAAACAAAATCCATTTCCCATCTCAAGAATGAATTCCTGCAAGTGATTGAGCAAAGCTGTCTCTAAATCCGATTCCTCTACGATTGGCTTTATGTTAATGTCAAGAAATTCAAAGGAATAAATATTCTTTATTATATCGGTTGGTGCTTGTGGTACAGTATTTTGGTTTATTAATGCAGATAATTTTTCAGGTTTTTCCGAAAGACCGCTTCTCTCAAAACAGAGACTATTGATTTGTCGTTTCAACTCACGTACACTCCAGGTTCCTTTTATACTTTCAAGTTCGTAGAATGTGCGTTTAAGTGGATTTTCAATACTTAAAAGTTGTTCAATGTGAGTGTATGAAAGTTTTGAAATTATTTTATGAGGTGGAGTGAAAACTTGATTTTCCAATTGTGGGGTCGCCGACCCCATATTTGATTCGTAAGATAAAAGTGGGGACAGTGACCCCACATTGTCACCTCCTAAAAATGAGTTGTTAAGTGCCTGTCTTATTTGAGGATAAAAAAGGTAGAATTGCCTAAACTTAAAAAGGGATCTTCTATCGATACCTTTTATATGGTTCAGCTTTTCTGTTAACTTTTCAATTAATCGGTCACCATAAATTGCACGATCTTCGCCGTTTTGTTCAAATTCAACAATATAATAACCGATAAGCCAATTTCGAACTGTAAGGGCCTGGTTAACTGCATTTACAGCCGATGCCTGCAATTGCCCGTGCACTTGTTCAATAGTTGAAATTAGTTTATTAAAATTTTTCATATTTAGTAATTTTTAGAAACTGTTTAAATATAGTGAGGCATTGTAAAACAATAACTACTCCTTTTTAACTTGTTCTTTTGCTTTTTATCTTCTTTGCTAAATCTTTGTATAAACATGGCTATACGAAATTTATCAAGTTGCTAAAAACCAAAAAAACTTCGTTAAATTTGAAGCATTTATTATTTTACAAAGCCTGAGGGTTGAGTTCATTCAATAACAATAAACGGTAAGGCAGCCGTTACAACAAAATGGCAAGTCGTTCCAAATAACCGGGGTTTTTCCGCAGTCGGCACCGCAATGGATGCAAATATTGTTTTTGTTTTGATTCATTAATAAAGAGAAGTTGGCTAAATTATTACCTCTATTATTTTACTTGTGTCAATTCCCAAAATGTCAACCACTTTTACCATTACTTTATATTTTCCTGATTCTTTATATTCGTGTGGGATACATGTAAATTCGAGAGTTGGATTTTTCTTGGTTCGGAAACTTTGCCACTCGTTTTCAAACAAATAATTACCTGTCCACTTTTCTTCTACTGAGCTTGTCGAAGTATCGTCTTTGTCATTGTGGATTTTTATGATTTCTTTTTTTGATTCATAATCGAAGTCAATTGCCCAATAATCAATCCAATCAAACCAATTTTCGGTTAAAACAGTTTTTAAAATTATTCCATTTTTGTCCTTTTCTATTTTTATAATCTGTCCATCTTCAATCACAACTTTGCTACCTGCCCGCATCGATTGTTGGATGTCTTCAATATCGTCTTGTGTGTAATGTGTAACAAAATCAGTTAATTCTATTGTGATGGATTTACCTGTGATTTTTTCTTTGGTGTTTAAGTAAGCAACATCGTAAAAACGGGCTTGTCCTTTTTCAACGGCGCGTTTATCGAATACATCTTTTGGAATGTATTTTAATGTAATTGCAACGCCTTTTTCTCTGAGTTCCTGAATAAATTGTGGGGTTAAGCCCATTTCAAATTCAAAACCTAAAACATCAACCTGTGTATATAATTTTTGGCGGCACTCTTCAAAAATATCTAATAAGCGGCTTTGCGTTACCGGAACATCCAAAGGGCCAACATTTACAAAACGCCCCGCCTTGCTACCGTGTAAAGTTTTATGTCCTTCTATTCTTTTTGCTTTGTATGCTTCCAGTATTAATTCGACATACAAATCTTCTTTGGCTTTTAATTTTCCGTTGGATAAATCATCCATAAAAAACTGGCGTTCATATTTACCAAGATTAAGTATTTCAAATGCCCTGAAATTTTTCCCTTTTGATTGCAATTCACGTTGAACGCCAATCATTCTTTTGCGGGTAGTATGAACTGAAAACCTACCCAAATCGGTTGTTATCCATTTTCTGCCCAACTTTTCGGCAACTGCTGCCGTAGTTCCGCTACCGCAAAAGAAATCGGCAATCAGATCTCCTTCGTTACTGCTGGCTTTGATGATGCGTTCTAATAAGGCTTCGGGTTTTTGGGTGGGATAGCCAAGTTTTTCATCAGACATAACATTAATGTAATCCATTACAATCCAATCTCTTGGTTTTGTGCCGACTTTCTCATCCAAATAATCAACATTGCAAAGTTCTGGGTTAGATTCTAACCATATTAAATCAATATCTGTATTGTTTTTAATAGGAGAGCCTTGAATATTCCTGCCGTGTAATCTAAAAAGGCGACCGTCTTTATCTTTATGTTTGTATTTTCTAATTGTTGTATCAGTAAATTCTTCAGAAATTTGTTCCCAGTTAAATTTGTTATTATCCGATTTAGAATAGAAAAGTATTACATCATGTCTCCTGACATAGTGATTTGTAGAAACAGCCATTCCTCGATATGCCCAAATGACTTCGTTTTTATAATTGTCAACTCTAAAAATATCGTCTAATAGTAGTTTTAAATAAGCACTTACTCGATAATCTATGTGCACATAAATACTCCCATCTTCCGCCAATAAATTGTGCATCAATTTCAGCCGTTCATACATCATTGTTAAGTAAGAAGAAATTCCTTTTCCCCAAGTATCACGGTATGCAATTTCTTCAATAATGCTTTGTTTTTTCTCAGCAGTTTCGCTACCAATCTTAATATTAAAACCAAAGTCGGCACCAACGGCAAAAGGCGGGTCGATATAAATGAGTTTAAGTCCACCTTCTTTTTCAATTTCTTCGCGCATGGGACCATTTGCCAAAGAGGAAAGAATTAATTTATTATCTCCCCAAATTAGTTTGTTTGTCCAACCTTTAAGTTGTCTGCCCCTGAAATCGGTTTCAAACATACTTGTTTGTGGTTTGTCTGCTTCCTTTCTGGGTTCATCAATATGCTCTATACTATGGAAAGGTAAGGCAACATTTGTTACCTCTTCTTTTCTTCCATTCCAAAAAAGGAATACATCTTCTTCATCGGCAAAAAGTTTGTAGATAAATTCCTTGGGAAGTTTTTCGCCTGCTTTTATCAGTTCAATTATTTTGGTTTTATCGGTATCGTTTAAATTCATTTTATCTGCAGTTGTGTATATTTATTATTGGTTTAATTTATTCAGAATACGCAAGGCCTCTTTATCAAATTTAGAAAAGGCGAACCATTTTTTACCCAAATCTTTTAAACTTGCCCCAAAATGATAAACCATTTTTTCATCAATAATAAAAAAGCGGTCGTGTGAGTTGGTAAACTCCTTAATTTGAATGGGTGAATATTGTTCGTTGTGTTTTTTCAGGTCGAGCGCCAACTGTTTATTTATTCGTTTGGTAAAAATAGTAACCTTAACTTGTGGCATACGTTTGGTAAAAAGTGTCAACACCGTATCGTCAATGTAATTATCAATAAGGGCAATCGAATTTTCGGCAGACCGTATCAAATCGGCAACAAACGAGTACGCATCAAAAACCTGGCCTTCAAAAAATATTCCCTGTTTGGACTTTATACTTTTATCTTGGATGGCATTAAAAATTTGTTCAAATTTTTGGTCATTTTCAATTTGTTTCAATTCCACTTTTTCGAGACGATTAAACAAGAGGGCATTGGTAGCAATAAACTTTTTCATTTCAACAAAGGCCTGCATAATCTGTATGCTTACATTAACAGCGGTATCGCTTCTAAGAACTGCCGAAAGCATGGCAACCCCTTGTTCTGTAAAAGCATAAGGAAGATACCTGCGACCACCGTGCGAACTATTTAAGGTCACATTTTGTGACCTTAAAGGATTAACCTTACTTGAGGTCACAATTTGTGACCTCAAGTGATCCCACTCATTTTCACTAAGCTGAAACCGGAAACTCTCAGGAAATCTATTGCTGTTTCTTTTAACTGCCTGATTGAAAACCTTAGTCTGAACTTGATAGATTTCGGCTAAATCAACATCGAGCATCACCTGAACACCCCGTAGTGTATAAATTCGGTTTTGAATAGTATCAATATTTAAAAGCTGTTCATTCATCTCTCAACCTTAAAAATTTTAATTACATCGGTGAATGATTTCAAATCGTTCTTTACATCTTCCCATTTTTCCTGTTTCACATAAATTGGCGTGTAAGTATAATCACTTTGCACCTTATTAATATCTATACACCAAATGGAAAGACGTTTAATTTTTAACAGGTCGTCTAAATCTTCACGCCCTTTTGTTTCTAAAATGAAAAAAGTATTGGGTTGGGTTTTTACAAAAAAGTCGGGATAATATTCTCTTATGTTACCGTCTTTGGCTTGATATTCAATTTTGAAATTTACACCTCCTTCGCCCATGGTGTTTTTTGCATACGAAACCACATCATCAAATCTGTTTTCCAGATAAGAAGCCAATTCCAATTCAAATGGATTATCGCCAATAATTTTATTGAATACAGATTTTTTAGGCACAAGGAAAGGTTGGTTTTCGGCTATTTTTGGTTTGGTTAGTTTTAGAGAAATGTAGTTTTTTACTTCAGCAGTTCCTTTATCGGTTACGGTTAATTCGTCAATAGCTTTTTTGAAAGTTGTTTTTAAAATTTCTTTTGGATGCAGTTCCGAGAGATTACGCAAAGTTTGAGGGTCGCTTAGTTCCACTTCCCTGCTAAAGAGTTGGTATTTAATAAAACTCTCAACTTTGGGATACAAAATATCAAACCCGCTAACCAATCGGCTATCTTTTAGAATTGCAGAAGTGAAAAATCCAATTACATTGCGGTAATCGGGAACAGTATCTTTAAAAACAGTTTTATGTGAAAAATCTCCTTCAATGTCGTTGAATACTATTTCTTTCAACGCATTACTATTGAATTTTTTCAATGATACTTTTTCGTTTTTGAATTTACTTACATCAATTAATTCAAGATTCTTAAACTCACGGTAAATTCTTGGGCTCATTTGCGGAATTGGAATATCCAATTCGTCTAAATCTTTATTTGGATTTTCTTTGTCCACTTCCACAATAATTGGTGTTTTGCCTTTAGAGCCTTTTCCCATCGGGCTGTATTGAAATTCAACACCTTCAGTTTTCAAACTTTCAACAAACTCTAAAAAAGCAGGAGTACCCACAACAACTAATTTTTCTTCTTTCACCAACGGAAACATTTTTCGCAAACCACGCCCTATGGTTTGTTCAGGTAGTATTTTCGAATCGGCACCAAAAGGGCGAAGTCCAACAACGGTTGTTACATTTCTCACGTCCCAACCTTCACGAAGCATTAAAACAGAAACAACGGCTTTGTAAGGCGAATAATCTTTGTCAATATCATCAGCGGCTTTTCGTAGTTTCTCTAATTCTTCTTTTGCTTTTTTTGTTGTTGCAGTTTCTTTTATTTCACCCGAATTATTTGTGTGAATTGTCAAAACTGCATTTTTCATTTTTGTGTAGTTACTTTCCAAAAATGCAGCCGCCTGGTCTGCTTCTTTGGTGCTCGTTGTCATAATGAAAAGGATTGGTATTTTATAATTTTTTAGCTCTTTATATTGCTGTTCCCATTCTAAATAACCTAAATGAATGAAATCTTTATATCGTTCAATAAAATCAGAAGAATCTTTTTCCTGAATTTTTTGTCTTGAAGCTTCATCGGGCAGAACTGGCGACTTAACAACATTCTGTTTAATTGCCTCAACCAAAGGGTAATCGCAAATCGTTTGAACGAAGATTGCGCCATTGTTGTGTTTTGGAGTTGCTGAAAAATCGGTTTGCAAACCAATTCCATACCCGGTTTTTAATTTCAGTTTGTTGCTAATATCTTCAATACTTTTAAACCAGGCCAAAGAACTATCGTGAATGTGGTGTGCTTCATCATTTAACACAAGCAAATCTTTTATTTTGTCACTTCGCAACACTTTTCCCAAGTCCAGGCCTTTTGAAGTGTCTGCATCAGGTTTTGGTTTTACTCCCAAAAAAGTGTTTTCGAAACTTTGCTCAGTTTCTTCGTTAAAAAATACCCTGTGAATATTCGTAAGAAAAATGTTGCCTGTTTCTGTAATTGGTTTTAGTTCGTCCTGAATGTGTAAGGTTAGTTGGAAATCATTTTTCCAGTCTTTATCGCCAACGCCATTTTCTGGTAAAAACGGTTCTTCAAAAAACATTTTCAATCCGTCAAAGTCTTTTCGTAATCGGTTTAAAACAATTATGTTTGGAGCAATTACCAGGAAATTTTTAGAAAGTGGGCTGTCAACTTCATATAGATTGTGAAAATAACTCCAGACCAAAACTAAACCCATAACTTTTGTTTTGCCGGCACCAGTCGCCATCTTTATAACATATCTTGTCCAGCTTTCGTCAAACATTCCTGTACTTACACGTCCTGAAGAATCAAAACGCATTAATTCATATTTGTCTTTTGCTTTTGCAACTTCATACAAATAAATAATGGATTCAACGGCTTCTCTTTGAGAAAAGAAAAAAGCAAATTTTGTTTGTCTGATTAAATGTTCTTGGTTGAACCAAAAATTCATTAAAGATTTTGATGTTTCGGAAGCACCCTTATAATCTTCGTCTCTCCATTTTGTAACAGCCAATCGAATTTTGTAAACCAATGGTGGCAAAAGCTTTTCATAAGCATTTTGAAAAGCATCTATTTGGCTTTGTGTGGGTGCCCATCTTTCGTTGGGCGGCAGTATTTTAAATGGGTCTGAATATTTCATCTATTGGTTTTTATCTATCTATTCTCAAAGTTAACATTTAGTTGGTGCTTTGGCAAAATGAGGATTCTTTTGGTTGCACAATCACCCGGGTGTCAAACTTTTTATAAAAGCACAAAAATTGTGAAACTCATAATAGCTTATTTTTTGACCTAAAAAATTCCTATCGATTCCTTATGCAAATCAGCTGTATTCTTTTCGAGACCCTGTTCAAATTTCTGCTCAATTTTTTGCTTTGGCGGACTTAAATACGGAATGCCCAAACTTAATCCACGAAGAATAAAAAATATCCCCACCACAACTACAAGTACCGGAATTAATTTATTTATTTTCTCCCGGGCGGCGAGGCTCATCACATTTCCCGCCAACGAAATTGAGAGCATCATTGGAATAGTTCCCAAGCCAAACAAAACCATATAAAATGTTCCAAGCATAACATTGCCGGTTCCAATTGCCCCGGCAATTGCCATATAAACCAGGCCGCAGGGCAACAAGCCGTTTAACAGCCCAATAAAAAAGAGGCTTGAAAACGAGCGGGTGGAAAATATTTTCCCGATTGTTGATTTTAATTTCCCAACAAACGAAAACCAGCTTTTATCCATTCGGTATTGGTTTTTAAAAAGCGCGGGGAAAATTACATAAATTATCATCAACGCCCCCATAATTACCGATACCTTTTGCTGAAAACCAATGAGTTGGATTCCCTGGCCAAGCAGGCCAAAAACAGTGCCCATTATTCCATAAGTCAAGGTTCTCCCCAAATTATATAAAGTTCCGCCATATATTTTTTGTGAAACGGTATTTCCATGGAGCGGCAATGCAATTGCAATTGGGCCGCACATTCCGGCACAATGGAAACTGCCCATAAAACCCAATATTAAAGCTGTTATTAAGATTGCCATATTTATTGAATGTTAACAACTTGTCCAATTTCATATTTTAGTCCTTCGGAATACCAAAAAAACTTTAAAATGTATCTTCCGTGAATTAAATCTCCTTTGGGGATTTTTACCTCTTTCACAGCTTTTTCAACCGGAAAAAGAATATCTTGTTTACTGTTCGAAGGACGGTATAAAAGCACATTCCCAGAATCGATTATTGTTGCTAATTTTGCCTCTATTTCAAGCCTTATAAAATCGTTTTCCGATTTTAAAGTAATTGCTTCTTTGTACTTCAACGAGCGTGCTTCAATATTCATTTGTTCGGTATAATCGACACCCTTTTCGTAATAATTTTTATGTACAAGGTTTACATCCTGGTTGAACGCAAAAACGATAAAAGCCGTACACGCCAATAAAAACAGTATCAAAAAGATCAGTATTCCTGTTCCCCAATTAAATTTCATAATTCAAAATTATAAATTGATTGTCATTTCGACAAAGAATGAGGAGAAATCTCTTCCAGATTTGCAGATTTCTCATTCGTGCTTCATTCGAGATGACAGATTGTTCGTAGCTGTCATTTACTCATTTTGCCTAACAAAAAATTAGGTGAACTCTATAAATGACAAGTCATTTTCATGGCCCAACAAAGGTAGTTTTATACGTTTCAATTAATTCATTGTTGCTGTAAATTCCAAATTCAACTTCGGTTTTATCGCTTTTAACCTGTTTTTTGGGAATAAATAAAATAAAGGTCGATTCAAACATCGACTGATCCAGGATTTCCATTTTGTTGCCTGCCATTTTAATCTCACCTTTTTGCGAAATCAACCGAATTTGCAAGGGTATCTTTTCGTGTGTTTTATTTACAATTTTTATGTTATAGACATTCGAAATGGTATTGTCCGCATTTTCCTGAAAAAGCAAACCGGGAGTTCGTAGGATGGTAGTTTCGATAACCGGGCGTGAAATTAACGTGTAAATAAAAAATGAAAAGAGAATGAGCAAAACCACGGAGTACGACCGGTTTCGCACATTCCAAATTGGTTTATGCCCGTTTTTAATTCCGTTTTCCGAGTCGAACCGGATTAAGCCCGGTTTTTTCCCAATAGATTTCATTACGCTATTGCACTGGTCCACGCAAGCCGCACAATTAATGCACTCCAGTTGAGTCCCGTTTTTAATATCGATACCGGTTGGGCACACCGAAATACACTGCCCACAGTCGATACAATCGCCGCTGTTTTTTGCCCCGCGGGGTTCGCCGCTTTTATAATCGTAGCTTACAACTATCGATTTTGAATCGAGCAAAACACTTTGCATTCGTCCGTAAGGACAAACCATTGTACAAATTTGCTCGCGGAAAAAAGAGTAAACCCAATAGAAAAATGCTGAAACAAGTAACATGATAATAAATCCTGACAGATTTTCGTGGATGGGCTGTGAAATTAGATTAAACCATTTCTCCGGTCCAATAAACCAAAGCAAAAAAGTATTGGTCATGGCCATTGATATGAATATGAAAATGGCATGTTTAATAACTTTTTTAATAATTTTTTCGCTTGTCCACGGACCATGATCAAGTTTGTACCGTTTTTTGTAATCCCCTTCTATTAAATGCTCAATTTTTCGGAAAACCATTTCCAGAAAAATAGTTTGCGGACAAGCCCAGCCGCACCAAAGCCGTCCAAAAGTTACCGTAAAAAGCAAGATAAAAAGTACAAACGAGAGCATTAAAAGAGCGAGGATGAAAGTATCCTGCGCCCAAAAAATAGCACCAAATATTATAAATTTCCGCGATGCAATATCAAGCAATATAAAAGGGTTTCCATTGATTTTAATAAAAGGCGCACCAATAAAAAAAAGCAGGACAAACCAACTAAAAATGGTCCGCCGGGTGTACCATTCCCCTTTTGGTTTTTTTGCATAAACCCATTTGCGGCTTCCCTTTGCGTCCATGTTTATTGGCCGATCCCTGAATGAAATATCTTTTTCTGACATTTATTTAATTTGAAAAGAAAGGAGAAAAACCTAATTTATTTGGCTGTCATTCTGAGCGTAGTCGAAGAATCTCTATCATTTAAATATAGATGTCTCGACTATGCTCGACATGACAATAACGATTGTTGGTTTTTTTGGGACATCCTCTTTAAAGTTTTCTACTATTCACATTTTTCACCTTGCGGAGCTTTTGCATTTGCCGGGTTTGTTCCTTTTAAAGTTATAATGTAGCTTGCCACTTTTTGAATTTTTTCGTCGCTAATTTGCCCTTTAAATGCAGCCATCCCTTTTAATGGTTCCCCATTTTTTATGATGTTAAAAACATTTTGAAAACCGCAACCATGAATCCAAAATTCATCGGTAAGGTTTGGCCCAATTGCATTTCCCTCGCCATTCATTCCGTGGCAGACAAAGCAGTTCATCTCTTTAAATATTGCTTTTCCCTCCTCTATTTCACCCACATCGGTTAGCAGGACCAATTGCTCGGACGACAAGTTGACGATCTGGTATTCCTGTTCGTGCATTTTCGATTTTCTGGCGTACTCAGCATCCTGATTATCGCCAACACCCAACCAAAAATAATAAGCCGCATAAATAATAGCAATAGCAATTGTAATATAAAACATTGCCATAATCCATCGTGGAGGTGGATTATCTAATTCCCGAATGCCATCGTAATCATGATCCATTAACTTATCGTCGTAGCGATCGGTACTGTTATTTTCTTTTGACATACTCCTAATTTCTAAAGTTATGATGCAACTGTTTTATCTAAATCGTTATCTTCTAATATTGAATTTTTAATCTCATCCATTTCTTTGTTCGGCCTTCTTATTGTTCGAACAATAATCACAATAAACAGTACAAAAAAAATGAGTAATCCAATGATATAATAGGTCTCGATCCCTTCAATATTTTCCAGTAAATTACTTACTATTTTCATTTTTGTTCAGTATTAATAAAATGTAACTTATCAACTGTATCTTTTTCACCCGAAGGTTCAACAAGTTCAACTGGAGGCGGGGCAATGTCCCTTCCCAATTTATGCATGTAAGCAATCATTGCAACCATCTGTTTTGTTGGTTCAATTTCAATATTTGACTTTTTAAGATCTGCCACAATTTCTTTTGCCTGTTTCATTAAATCGTCAACGGCAATCTCGTCGTAACCTTCCGGGTAAGGAACTCCCAAGGTTTGCATCGCCCTAATTTTGTTGGGAACCATATCGAGATTTATCTCTTTTTTAGCAAACCAGGTATATTTTGGCATAATCGATTGCTCGTTCATTTTCTGTGGATCCATAAAATGGTTGTAATGCCATGCCGAATTTTTATACATCGGGCCACCAATAAACCCTGCGCGCGCCAAATCTGGCCCGGTCCTGCGCGAACCCCACTGGAAAGGATGGTCGTAAACAAATTCGCCAATTTTTGAATATTCGCCGTACCTGTCTGTTTCCCAACGGAACGGACGGACAATCTGCGAGTGGCAAGTATAACAACCTTCGGAAACGTAAATATCGCGCCCCTCCAACTCAAGCGGCGTGTAAGGTTTTACCGATTCAATCGTAGGGATATTCGATTTTATAAAAATCATCGGAATAATTTCTACTGCCCCACCAATTGCCAAGGCAATAAATACCCAAATTGAAAAACGTACAGCTCTCCTTTCCATCCAACGGTGAATGGTTTCTGTAAGCGGGTTTCTTGCGCCTTTCAAAACAAGAGCCGGAGCTTCGGACAATTCATTGGCTTCAAGAGAGCCAGCGGCCATGGTTTTGAAAAGGTTATAGGTACATTTGAGACAGTTTAATCTGTCATATACATTATATCGAAAATCGAAACAATTGAAAAGAATTTGGAATATTTGGAAAGAAAAGTGGGGAGTTCAGACTGACAAGAGAATGATATGGATATTTATCATTTTTGCAATAACAGGTAGCTCGACAGTAGTAGTCAGAAAATTCTTATTCAAAACAATGGGCATCGAGATTGATAATGCGATCATTTCATTCATTGTTAAATTTGTAGCCATTTACTTAGTCTACCAGGTCTTGCTTTTTACCATTGGTTCTCTTTTTGGGGAACATAAGTTTGTGAAATGGTTCCTAATTAAAACGAATTCTAGATTGGTCAATCGTAAAACTACATCTAATCCGCCGTAGGTATAATAACAACTTCCATTCCCAATGAAACAGGTATTTAAGGGAATTAATAATTCATTTTAACAAAGTGTGTTAACAAGCTTAGGAATGATACTTTATTTTTGTATCCTTCCTTATCGTGTCTTTATAGGAGATTGTCGATAAATATTGCATCTTTTTGATTTTACCCATTAAATTATTGAGTAAAATGGAAATGTCGCCAAAAGAAACATTTTTGGCATTGATGACTTTTCGGAGTGGACTCACTTATCAATTGCTAAATTATGAATCTTCAAATCAAGTCCAAAGAATATAGAGGTTATTTACTTCTTGCATCATATTTTGCTTTGTGTACGCACATCTTTATAGTTGGAGGGTATTATTGCAGTTTATCAAATACTTCTATGCCGTCATTTCCTTATGTAGCGTTCATCATAGTCAGTACTATCTGTATAATAATTTATATATTGTGATGAGGAAGGAAGGGAAAAGAAGGGATGGATTTATTAAAGAATTTAATTGATTTGAATTTAGTTTTATTAAATAAAGACAATATGTTTACGCTCATGGTCTTTTTCTTGGTTTACTGTCTCTTGGCATAT
>JAKIST010000218.1 GCA_021648495.1 Draconibacterium sp. | reverse complement strand
CTTGTTAACCGGCCTGACAATAAACAAACCTAATATGGTTTGGAGTACTGATATTACATATATCCCTATGGGACAGGGTTTTCTGTATCTTTCTGCTATAATTGATTGGTATAGCAGATATATTGTAGCTTGGGAAATATCGAACAGTTTAGATGTTCCGTTTTGTGTGGGAACTTTAGAAAAAGCACTTGAAAAAACTAAACCTGAAATTTTTAATACAGATCAAGGAAGACAATATACGAGCAATATATTTACTGATATTTTAAAGTCTAATAATATAAAAATCAGCATGGACGGTAAAGGCAGGGCATTAGATAATATTATGATTGAACGGTTTTGGAAATCTGTAAAATATGAATATGTATATTTGAATGAAATAGGGACAGGTCGGGAACTGTGGACAGGACTAAACAATTATTTTAAATTCTATAATAATGAAAGATTACATCAGTCCCTTAAATATAAGGCTCCTTATGAGTTCTATTTTGAGAATTAAAAATGCTTCGCATTTTGAGTTTCTCACACAAACAGACTTCAGCATTACCGCATATATAAAGGAAAGGCTGAAATTATCAGTCTTTCCGGACATGCGTATAAAGCATCGTCTGATGTGGAATAAGTTGCCCTCCGGCAGAGCTTATTCGATGCTTGCAAAAATGAAAATAAATTTTAAGGAAAAATCTTTTTTAAGATGAAATTTTTAATTGATTTTGTTGTGAAAATCATTTCAAAAAGTTAAATTTTTTCCACCTTAACTTTGCCATTTTTCCGTCCAATGAATAGGGAGTATCTTAGATCTCATAATATTTTCTATTTTTATTTTATGGAAATAGAACTATTATTGGAACATTTATTGCCTGATGAGATTCAGCTTTATTTTGATTTTGTATGTATTGAAAAGGGATCAAATGGAATTTCCGGGGGAGAAGGGAAAGGAATTGCGAATTCAAATTCATAAAAACCTTATCTATAGATTTTAATAGCGAACAACACCAAACCTTATTAACCTTATTGTTTACATGAAGATTGAATTCAAAGACCCATGGTTTTGAAAATGAACATCCTCGGTTCACCTATGATTATCAGGGTTTCCAAAGGAACAATAAGGTAATAAGGTATTTCTGCGAGGACATGGTACTGCTACTAAGGGATTGTAATGAAATAACTTAAGCGTTTTAACTCGTTCTTTTGCACGCTAACTTCGTTAAAAAGCCTCGCTGTAGCTATGGCTACGTTTTTTGTCTTGTTATCGCACAAAATAACTTCGTCAATTCCAGTCATGTTATTTCTTCACAAACCCTAAGGTAATCTTTGTCGAGATAAGGTTTTTAAGATTCCCCCAACTTTTCAAATAGATAGTAAGAGAGTTTTGATAAGTATGAAGAGTGGTGGGCATATATCATTCTTCTTATTCAG
Organism: Draconibacterium sp.; assembly: GCA_021648495.1. Taxonomy (GTDB): domain Bacteria; phylum Bacteroidota; class Bacteroidia; order Bacteroidales; family Prolixibacteraceae; genus Draconibacterium. Next base: position 6,185 of record JAKIST010000218.1, on the reverse strand, counting down.
GCTTAATCCACCCTAATTTTTCACTGACCCCTAATTTTAACACGCACTATATGATCCTTCTATTTTAACAATCAAATTCTATAAAACACAAATGGGAACTAATCTGTTAAGAATAGTTCCCATTTCACTTGAGACAACCGAAGTTTTCTCTCGTGCCAGGTTACGGTTATTAAGGTGGCTTCAATTAAACTTTCGAATAATTTCTGCCCTGTACCTTTCGGTTTAGCATTTTACCGCTTCACTTTCCGGTAGTCCACTCAGCGTTCCGGTTTGCTTTCATGGACGAAGTGTCTTTTCAGTGTACTTTGCAATCTCCTTGCGGATTTTACTTTTTTTCAATCAACATTTCCGAATATTTTCTTCCGAGTTGCCTCTTTAAATTTCCTCTTTCATGTTGTGCAGTATTGCAGCCGAAGTCGAAACTTCTTTGCTTCCTGCCTGATGACTCAATCTTGAAAGAACTTCTGGATTTCCTTTCAGCTGATTGCCCGAACTTTGATATTCCAGTTTATCTCGTCCAAACTTCGGTTTTTCCTGTGTACCTTCCCGAAGGAGGGGATGAATAGATTTCGGTTTCAACTAAGTAACTTTCCTCTTTTCTACACTTTCAAAACTGCCTTTTATGGCTCACCTGATGAAGTCAAAAGTAAATCATTTATATATCCCTTGCAAGTAATTGGTACCTGTTTGTATTCACCATTAACCAACCACAGTTATTAACAATTGTTGATAACTAAGATTTATGGATAGATTAATGGGAGGTGATTAATTTCCTGCGATGATTATATTTTTCACTTTGGTAGAAATGTCATATTTCCCCAGGACTTCGACTTTCCGCAGGACTTTGACTTTCCCAAGTCGAAGAAAATATGTCGGACTTGGTGCCATAGGCATTCGTCAAAGGAGTCTTCAATAGGAATCGCTTTGCGGCAATGGACTTTCGGAGCCTTTGGAAAAAGTCCAGCTCCCGGTACTGTCATTTACTCATTATGCCCAATAAAAATTGGGTAACCCCTGCCATTGACAGAATATATGCGTTGTATTCCAGTATTCCAACGTTTCAAACTTATTTCACCCAAACCCATTGAAATTTCTCTCCCTCCTTTTTTACTGGTTCAATTTCTAATTTAAGTTTGATGAACACAATTCCGGATGTCTGGTCGATATTCAAAAATTTTATTCTGCTTCCAATTAATAAATGGGGCAACGAATATAAACGGGTAAACATTGGAGGAATTAGTTGCGACCATTCCGACTATTACAATTCCGAGGATTTTAATCAGGAAGTTTTATTGCCCACCTATAACGATGATGAAAAAGAACCGCTTTATCTTGGTTTTTTTCATACGGGTGCATATCAATGCAATTAGTGGTTATGGCGGAATAAAACACTGTTTGATTCCAACGCCAAAACACGTAATTATCGACTGCAATGACAGGGGGAACATTGTTGATTATGTTTATCGGAATCAACAGTCGGCACAGGATATGTTAAAATTTTAGGTTACGAAAAGTAGGATTTCCCAAATTATCTTTACAAAGTTTATTATCTTTCAAGTTTTGATGTTATTTGTGTGTTCAACGATATTTTTGTGAATACGGTTGATTAAAACTTCAATTTATGAATAGCAAATTGTTAAATGAAACAATAAAAAACCGAAGAGCAACACCACCTCGTTTTTTAGCAAAAAAGGAAGTTCCAAAAGAAACCATCCAACAATTATTGGAAAATGCCAACTGGGCTCCCAACCACAAAAAAACAGAACCCTGGCGGTTTAAGGTTTACACAGGAGAAACAAAGCAAAAGTTAGCCAATAAAATTTACTCGTTTTTAATTGAAAAAATAAAATCGGGGGAAACAATAAATCCACAAAAAGCTGAAAAGTTCAAAACAAATTTAGAACGTGTTCCGGTTGCAATTGCCATTATCTTACAAAGAGACTTAGCTGAAAGAATTCCAGAGTGGGAAGAGATTGCTGCAGTTTCAATGGCTGTGCAAAATATGTGGTTAACAGCCACCGAAATGGGATTGGGAGCTTTTTGGGCAACTCAACAATTTATGCCTTTATTGCACGAAATACTTGAATTGAAACATGGACAAAAAGCACTGGGCTTTTTTTATATAGGTGAAATTGCATTGGATTATCCGTCGCCTGGGCGTGGAAATATTACGGATAAAGTTCAGTGGATTGAGTGATTGAGTTTAAAGTTTAAAATATTTTAGAATGAAAAATTATCCATTTATTATTTTGTTTTTCTTGTTGACGATTTTGAGTTCAACATCGAATGGTCAAAAACTGGATTCGAAAAATTACCACACTCACCGTGGAACCTTAAAGAATTCTTTTCTGAAATTCGAAAAGGAGAAAAAGGGAAGAGTGGCATTTCTTGGAGGTTCAATTACTTACAACCCCGGTTGGCGCGATTCAGTTTGTAGTTATTTGCAACAAAAATTCCCCGAAACAGAATTTGATTTTATCGCCGCAGGAATTCCATCGATGGGTTCTACACCGGGGGCTTTTCGTTTTGAAAGAGATGTTTTGGTAAATGGGCAGGTTGATTTACTTTTTGAAGAGGCTGCCGTTAACGATGATACAAATCGTAGGACACCCGATGAAATTGAACGTGCAATGGAAGGAATTGTTCGCCATGCAAAAAATGCAAACCCGTTGTGCGATGTGGTAATTATGTATTTTGTCGATCCTGGGAAAATGGAAGATTACCGAAATGGAATTGTGCCTGAAGTAATTCAATTGCACGAAAAAGTAGCGGAACATTACAATATTTCCACCATTAATTTGGCGAAGGAAGTTACCAAAAGAATTGATGCCGGTGAATTCGACTGGAAAAATGATTTTAAAAGCCTGCATCCTTCTCCGTTTGGGCAAACCATCTATTTCCATTCGATAAAAGTATTTTTGGAAACAGCCTGGAAACCTGATTTTATTGGGGAGAAAATAAGCGTTGAAGAAATTCCAAATCCCTTGGATGATGCTAATTATGACAATGGAATATTGCTTGGCCCAAATCCACGTAGAAAAATAAAAGGATGGGATATGATTGAAAATTGGAAACCACTATATCAAGTTGGCACCCGTGCAAATTACACCAATGTTCCGATGTTAGTTGGTGAATATCCGGGGAAAATAGTAAAATTTCAATTTAAAGGTAATGCCGTTGGAATTGCTGTTGCGGCTGGTCCCGATGCGGGAATAATCGAATACAGCATTGATAATTCAGATTGGCAGAAACAGGATTTATTTTCTCAATGGAGCAAACAACTTTATCTGCCTTGGTATTATACATTGGCAAGCGGATTAACGAATAAAAAGCACACGCTTCAAATTCGTTTAATCGAAGATAAAAATGCTGAAAGTGCCGGAAATAAATGTGTATTGCGTTATTTTTATTTTAACGGAAAATAATCGGCTAATAATCTATTATTGTAAGAGATCGTAAGGGAACAATCAATTTACACTAATCTAACTAATTGGAAACAAAAAACCTTAGCCGCCTGAACACAATCCTTCGCGAAGCATTGCGAAATACTACAACTCAACATTCTTCACAAAGCCATAATTTACATAAATGAAGGAGAAAGTTTAGCAATATTCAAAATTACTTCAACCGCTTTTAACATTGATGGAATAGGAACAAATTCGTACGGGCCATGGAAATTGTGCCCTCCGGCAAAAATGTTCGGACATGGTAATCCGTCATACGAAAGCCGTGCGCCATCGGTCCCCCCACGAATGGCATTTATTTTTGGTTCAACTCCCGCTAATTCCATTGCTTGTTTGGCAATTTCTACTACGTGCATTACAGGTTCTATCTTTTGGCGCATGTTAAAATATTGGTCAGTCAATTCCAATTCAACCAACGTTTTACCCAACTCAAGATTAATCAGTTGAACCACCTCTTTCAGCAAATTCTTTTTTTCTTCGAACTTCGTAAAATCGTGGTCTCGGATAATATATTGCAATTCGGCACTTTCCACGCTTCCATTTAACGAAAGCAGATGAAAAAAACCCTCGTATTTTTCGGTGTGTTCGGGACGTTGAACCGACGGCAACATTCCAATTAATTTATGTGCTACCAAGACTGCATTTATCATTTTATTTTTAGCTGCTCCGGGGTGTACACTTCTACCCTGGATTTTAATTTTTGCACCGGCAGCATTAAAGTTTTCAAACTCCAGTTCACCAATTTCGCCCCCATCTAAAGTGTAGGCAAAGTCGGCTCCAAATTTCTTCACATCGAAATGGTCAGTTCCATGGCCAACCTCCTCGTCCGGGGTAAAAGCCAACCTTATTTTTCCGTGTATTATTTTGGGAGAATTTAAAATTATTTCAGCTGCGGTTACAATTTCGGCTACTCCGGCCTTATCATCGGCACCAAGAAGAGTTGTTCCATCGGCAGTAATAATTGATTGTCCGATATAATTTAGTATTTCAGGAAATTCTTTTGGGTCGATTGTAACTCCATTTTTAAGTTGAACAGGAGTCCCATCATAAATTTCAATAATTTGCGGATTTACATTTTCGCCCGAAAAATCGGGGCTTGTGTCCACGTGGGCAACTAATCCAACTACCGGGCAATTCTCCACTCCATTTGCAGGGATTGTCGCAGTTACATAAGCAAATTTATCCATTTCAACTTCACTCAATCCAATTTCCTTTAATTCAACAACCAATTTTTTCATAAAGGTAATTTGTCGGTTGGTACTCGGATAGGTCTTACTTTCCGGGTCAGACGTGGTATATTCTTTCGTGTATTTTACAAATCGCCCTACTACTTTTTCCATGTTTTTTGTTTTCTATTTTTGAATCTTTTTTAAGTTAGGCATTTTTTTTAACTATTAATCAACCTCTCAAATTGCGGTGCATATTGGTTCTTCTTTCAATTTTGCTTTTGTGATTGCACCTTTTCTTTTCGTTCCTTTTCCTATGGCGATGCACTAGGCTGTTATATTTCGTCCATTCAGTGCTGGAAGGATATATCCAAAACACTGTTATCTGGTAAGGATGAGAATATTGAGACAGATTGCTTCCCGCTTCCTTCCTCGCGGTTGCAATGACCTAAAACCAAACCCTCTCTCAAATGAATTATCTCCAAGATGCCCGTCATTGCGAGTGTAACGAAGCAATCTCAAAACTTTTACCTGACACCAATTATTTCAAAATACCCTTCAATAAATTCAATTTTTTCTTGTTTCTATACTAATAATCAATCATCTCACTACTTACTACTAAAATCTCATTACTCATTTCAAACATCATCCGAATTAAAGCTAAACCCCAAGCGTTTGCCGGTTGTCATTTTTGAGTGGCTTATTTTTTGCCGCATTTGATCAACGGTTGCCACTTTAACCTGGTCGTAAAGTGGAACGAGCAAATCAAATTCAATACTATATTGAATGGCAGTTTCAACAACTTGTCTAACTATTCCAGGCGAAATTGTATCGATAGCAAAATTTTTTATAGCTTCATCCGACTGGCGTTTCCCTTCAACAAAAAAATGATTGTCCTTGTTCACAAAAATCCGGGCTACTAAATATCCCAAATCGTTGTTGCGATTGTATTTAAACGAATCAGCTAAAAAATTGTAAATATTTATTGCTCCGCAATAGGAACGCAAGGGATCTTCATCGACATACGCGGTTTTCAATATCGGGTGTTTATCGTCGAACTCAAATACATTCGAATGCATACTGAAAATCAATAAATCGCCGCCAATTTTAAATTCTGCTTCAAATGGGCCACGCTCTCTAAACGCAGGTAAAACTACAGCAGGCACCTTATCTTTTACAAGCGAAAGATAATCTTCCTCCAACTTTTTCAATACCTTTTTTAGGATAGTAAATGTGTTTTTCGTATTTTCATAAACCTTCTGCTTAACCTTAGCTTTTATTACAAATGCTTCCAAAAATGAGGTCCTTACTTCTTTTTCTGTCATTGATTATTGATTTAAAATATAGAGGTTGGCTAAAGTTAAAATGAGAATCTGCGAGAAACATCTTGATTTCATTGGACTTCAGCTAATTTTTATTCCATAGCTTAGGGATTGTAATGAAATAACCTGACCGTTTTAACTCGTTCTTTTGCACGCTAACTTCGTTAAAAAGCCTCGCTATAACTATGGCTATAGCTACGTTTTTTGCCTTGTTATCGCACAAAATAACTTCG
>JAKIST010000217.1 GCA_021648495.1 Draconibacterium sp. | reverse complement strand
GCGTCATTCAGGTGGCATGAACTTTATCCGGGCTTAATTATGGAACTCGGGAACCTGCATATAAATGCAAAGGAAAATACACAATGGAATCACTCCAGAGGTAAAATACCAATGTTGTATGCAGGGGCGGACTAATCCGTAATAGTGATGAAACTCCTGTAATGGGAGTGGAGCGAAGGGTGGGGTGAACTAAATCGTTAATTATTGAAAAATATATTCGTTCTTCTTTTTTGGAAATATTAAATTCCTCTTGACAGATAATGATTCGCACAAATTCTCCTTGTTCCATTGTTTTAGCTCTTTAACAGTACTATAATCAATTGCTTTTTTAATTTCTTCACGGGATGAATTTATTGTAAGGGCAGGGATAATAAGAGCTAAATCTGTTATTCCACTCATTGGGTTTTTGCTAATTTCATTTTTATATTTTCCAAATGTTGATTCAATTATATCCGAACTGCAAAGCAAGTGTTCTCCTCGTTTCTGAATGTTTAGGATATTATCTTCAAAATATTTTGTCATGTGGGTTTTGAAGATTTTCATTTTACCGGTTTTGTATTGTTTTAAAATATTGATGCATTGACGCTTTGTCTTTTTACTTAGCCCATTGGTTTTAAGCAGAATAGATATTTGTTTAACAGCATTGATTATGGTATCCATTTCTTCAATTAGAGGTTGTTTTTCTTTCACCCATAATAATTGTTTTCTTTCTTCAATAGAGACAGTGTTTGTTTCAAGGGCTTTCAATACTTTCATCCCCCAGTTTGAAATAATATCAATGTTTAGAAACCTTGACTTTGACCTTTGGTTTGGCGGAATTAAATGGGCATACTTACTGTTGCACAATTTAAACCGCATTTGCCCCATTTTGTGTGTATATTCGATAAATTCATCGTTTTTTTTATAAATCTTTTCCAATGCTATTGCTATTGAATGGGTAAGATCGTTGGTATGGTTTATTCCAGCTTCCCGCAACCCTTTTTTTAGGGCACTGCCTGAATCAGTGACCGCATACAATATATTTCCAATTCTTTTTTTTACAATCCTGAGTTGTTCGGCTATCATATCGCCTGTCCAATTTTCTTTTGATTTAACCAGGAGCGGTTCTAAATCCTGTATTTTTAACGGTCGGTCAAATTTAATATTACCCCTTCTGATGCCTAAAACAACAAGCACCTTTTCTTGCCCAATACCAATACTTTCATCCGCTATAATAATCCAGTCATCTGCTACTTCTTTGGGTTTGTATAACTGATAATACCCCACTTTTTTGACCCACAATAAACCTGTTTGGTACGAAGGGGATTTGCAATGGACGTTTAAGCTAAATTGAAAAATAACCAATGTCTTACTGACTCCCCGGAAGCTAGATGATGTATTGATTTTGGCAAGCAAAAAAAATTGCACAATCAATATACTAAAATGAGACCTTCGGGGTTTATCTCTATTTTTTAAATGCTGATTATCTTCTGAATGTTTTTTTTAACAGCCGATAACTGTTTGTTCAATACATTTACATCTGCCATTCTTTTAACAGCCTTTTCTTTCCAGACATCACGACTAATAGTAAGTTCTTTACATTTTTTCTTCAACTTCTTATTTTTGAGCCTTCTATCAATGGCACGAGCTTTCCAATCTAATTCTAACATATATATTCGTTCATATAATTACTTGCTTGCTTGCTTGCCGAATGTAACTAATATATACTTCTTAAACAAATTGAACGATATTTTTATTTGAAATAATGCGATTTGGTTCACCCCACGCTAAGGGATTGTAATGAAATAACCTCACCCTTAGAATAGACCTTTAGGTCGGTATTAATTTACAACTCCTAAACCCAAAACACATTGTGAAGGCTTGCATTATTTGGCCCAACTTTTATCAATTACACAAAAAAACCGCTTCAGGAAATCCCAAAGCGGTTTTAACCTGTAATATTCACAAATCATTCTATTCCGAAGTCAAACTACTTTAAATAAAGACAATGCTCGACTTTGGTTCCTCAAAATAGCTAAGGCTATTTCCGCTGGCCTCAACTCTGCGCTTCTCTTTATTCTTTGCATTTTGACTTCTCATAACGAAAATTCATGAATAATGCAGAAATATATTGTAATCGTTTTTCTACAAACTATCAATTGCATTTAAATCTTCAAATGCCCTTTTCAGGCGGGCAATTTCTGCCTCTTCCGCTTTCCTTAACCAAGCTCGTGGATCGTAATACTTTTTGTTAGGTTTGTTTTCGCCTTCCGGGTTACCAATTTGTCCTTGTAAATAATCGTGGTTTTTTGCTTCAAAATCGCGAACACCTTTCCAGTACGCCCACTGGGTATCGGTATCGATATTCATTTTAATTACACCGTAACCAATAGCTTCGCGAATGTCTTCGGGTGCCGATCCGGAACCACCATGAAAAACAAAGTTTACCGGTTTTTCTTCAGTACCCAATTTTTTCTGAATGTATTTTTGTGAATTATCCAGGATTTTAGGAGTAAGTTTTACGTTACCAGGTTTGTAAACACCATGAACATTGCCGAATGATGCTGCAATTGTAAAGTTTGGAGAAACCTTGCTCAATTCTTCGTACGCATAACAAACTTCTTCGGGCTGAGTGTAAAGTTTAGAGCTGTCGAGGTGTGAATTGTCAACGCCATCTTCTTCACCACCAGTAATTCCCAATTCAATTTCAAGCGTCATATCTATTTTGCTCATTCGCTCGAAGTATTTTTTACTGATTTCAATATTTTCTTTAATAGGTTCTACCGAAAGATCGAGCATGTGTGAGCTATACAATGGTTTTCCGGTTTCGGCAAAATGCTTTTCTCCGGCATCTAATAAACCGTCAATCCAGGGAAGTAATTTTTTTGCTGCATGGTCGGTATGAAGAATAACACGTACACCGTAAGCTTCGGCCAAGGCATGAATATGTTTGGCTCCGGCAATTCCTCCAAGAATGGCAGCTTCGTGGCCCTCTAATTTCAAACCTTTACCTGCATTAAATACAGCACCACCGTTTGAGAACTGGATCATAACAGGGGCATTTGCCAATTTGGCTGCCTCCATTACTGCATTAACCGACGATGAACCAATTACGTTAACTGCCGGAATGGCAAATTTATTTTCTTTCGCTACTTTAAAAATGAACTGTAAATCGGATCCTGTTACAACACCCGGTTTTACATTTTCAGCTATTTTTCCCATAATTATCTATTTTAATTTACTTTCTCGAATTGTTTTGTTCTTTGCAAAATTACGAATTCAACATTTGCACGGCAAAAAACCTATGTTAACGAAGATTAAATTCTTTATTATTTAATATTTGTAACGGTATATGTTGGCTTAATTGTATGGAATTGAAATTAATAATCAAACTTTTCGTAAAAAATAAACGTTAACTTTGTAAAGAGCTTGTCTAAACTGAATAATTCACAAATTGTTCTATTGCAAAGCCAAACTACTGTGATTAAAGGCGATGCTCAATTTCCAATTCTCGAAATAGCTAAGGCTATTCCTGCGAGTCAAAAATTTGCGCTCACCTTTACTCTTTGCATTTTGCCTTTTCATAACAAAAATTCATGAATAATGCAGGCTCTAAAAAATTCTTAAAAAACCAAACAAACATTTCAGATTACTACAAAACAGTTATCTTCGCAACAATTAATTTTTCAGCAATTTTTTATTTCATAGAAATCTTTGACAAATGAAGAGATATAAACTGTTTAACAATGTGTTCGGGTGGGTAATTTTTTTAATCGCAGCTACTGTTTATTTATTAACAATAGAACCATCAGTTAGCTTTTGGGATTGTGGTGAATTTATTACTACCTCGTTTAAATTTGAAGTAGGCCATCCTCCGGGAGCACCTTTCTTTATGATTATTGGAAGATTCTTCACGCTTTTTGGTGGTCCCGGAAGTGCCGCAAGACTGATAAATTCAATGTCTGCTTTAGCAAGTGGGTTTACTATTATGTTCCTGTTTTGGACCATTACACATTTTGCAAAAAAGTTAATAACTGTAAAAGACGAGATTTCCCTGGGACAAACAATTGCAATAATCGCAAGTGGATTAGTTGGTGCCCTGGCTTATGCATTTTCCGACACATTTTGGTTTTCGGCAGTTGAGGGCGAAGTATATGCAACTTCATCGTTAATGACAGCCGTTGTTTTTTGGGCTATATTAAAATGGGAAAATGTTGCAGACGAGCCTTATGCCAATCGCTGGCTCATTTTTATCGCTTACATAATTGGCCTCTCAATTGGAGTTCACTTGCTGAACCTGCTTGCGATTCCGGCCATTGTTTTTATATATTATTCCAAAAAATATGAAGTAAGCCGAAAAGGTTCAATTATTGCTTTTGCCATCTCAATCGTTATTCTTGCAGTAATAATGTACGGCATTATTCCGGGAGTTGTAACTGTTGCCTCCTGGTTCGAATTGTTGTTTGTTAATTCATTCGGATTGCCCTTTCATTCGGGAATGTTGTTTTATTTAGCAGTATTAATTTCAGCCATTGTTTTTGGAATTTGGTACACTGCTAAAAAACAAAAAGTGGTTTGGAACACAATTATTTTAGGTGTTACGGTAGTTTTAATCGGATACTCCTCTTTTGCATTAATTATTATTCGTTCGTCTGCAAAACCACCAATGGATCAAAACAGCCCAAACGATTCATTTTCACTGTTGAGCTATCTTAACCGCGAACAATACGGAGAGCGGCCACTGTTTTACGGGCATTATTATAATTCGCCATTAAATTCTCAAGATCGTTATTTGGAAGGAAAAGCAATTTATTCCCAGATTGACAATAAATATGTAATTACCGACCACCGGGTCAGTCCAAATTATGATGATAGGTTTAATACACTATTCCCAAGAATGTGGAGTACCATGGAAGCTTCACACGCTAAGGATTATGTAGAATGGGGAAAAATTAAAGGAACCCGGATTCAATTTAAAAATGAACGAGGTGAAAATGAAGTAATTGTAAAGCCAACTTTCGTTGAAAACTTGCGTTTTTTCTTTAGTTACCAGGTTAACCACATGTATTGGAGGTATTTTATGTGGAATTTTGTCGGGCGCCAGAACGACATTCAAAGCCACGGAAGCATCATTCATGGAAACTGGCTAAGCGGAATAAAATTTATTGATGAAGCACGTTTAGGGAACCAAGATAATTTGCCGGCACAATTGGCCAATAATAAAGCAAGGAACACCTACTATTTCCTTCCATTAATCCTTGGATTACTTGGCATATTCTTTCAATATAAAAAAGGGGAAGAAGGGAAAAAAGGCCTCTGGGTGATATTCCTCCTGTTTTTAATGACTGGATTTGCAATTGTTGTTTATCTGAATCAATATCCGCACCAGCCACGCGAGCGCGATTATGCTTATGCAGGATCGTTCTATGCATTTACAATTTGGATTGGATTAGGTGTTTTGGCTGTTTACGAAGGATTGAAAAAGTTTTTGCCTGAAACATTTTCAGCCGGAATTGCCGGAGTGCTTGCATTGGCCCTTGTCCCGGGTATTCTGGCTTTTGAAAACTGGGACGACCACGACCGCTCAGGACGAAACACCGCCCGCGATTTTGGTGCTAATTATTTGAAATCCTGTCAACCCAACGGAATTATTTTTACCAATGGCGACAACGACACATTCCCCCTTTGGTACAATCAAGAGGTGGAAGGGGTACGCACCGATATTCGGGTTTGTAATTTAAGTTATCTGCAAACCGACTGGTATATTAACCAAATGCGGATGCAAGCATACGAATCGGCTCCCATTCCTTTCTCGCTTACTCCAGAAAAATACAGGCAAGGAACACGGAATATTGTTTATTTGATGGACGATCCGAGGATCTCCAGAAAATCGGTTGGATTAAAGGAAGCAATTAATTTTGTTGCCGATGATAATCCTGCAACGAAATTACAACAAGCTGATAATGCAGCATACATTCCTAAAAAAATAATAAGCTTTAAGATCGATAAAGAAGCAGTTATCAGGAATAAAGTGGTTGCCCCCGAAGATTACGACAAAATTGTAGATACAATCACAATTGATTTAACAGGTAAAAATTACATTTCCAAAGACGAATTGATGATTCTCGATTTATTGGCTACAAACAACTGGGAGCGTCCGGTTTACTGGGCAATTACTGTGGGCCGCGATAAATACCTGAACCTTCAGGATTATTTTCAGGTTGAAGGATTCGCATACCGTTTTGTTCCTATAAAAACAAAAAGTTCGCCACAACAATTGCAATTTGGCAGGGTTGCCACCGATTTAATGTACGACAACCTCATGAATAAATTTAAATGGGGGGGCATGAACAACCCGGATGTTTATATCGATGAAAACAATAAGCGAATGATGACAAACATCCGGAACAGTTTTAACCGATTAGCAACCGGGCTTATTGCTGAAGGTAAAAACGACAAAGCAATTGAGGTTATCGACCGCTGTTTTAAATTGGTACCTCAAAATATTGTTGCTCCTGAATATTTTGCGATGGAACTTGCAGATAGCTATTTTAAAGCCGGGGCAAAAGAGAAAGGAAAGGCGGTCCTTGAACAAGCATTTGAAACGTACAATGATGAGTTGGGATATTATTTTTCGTTGGATCGAAAATTCCTTCAAACAAAAAGCATAAATGAAGAGATTCAACGCGACTTGTTTTACATGCAGCGAATGGAAAGAACTGCCCGTAACAGTGGTGATACCGAATTCGCTAAAAAAATTAGTGAAGCGTTTCAAACGCATATCGCTAAATTTAATGCCCGCTAACATTTGAAGCTATTCATAGAAAATACCGGATTGCCAATAATTGCAACCCGGTATTTTTTTATGTGATGTTTAATTCTTTCTTTCACCGTAACGGGGAGTTTGAAAACGATTGAATAAAACTTATCTTCGCTCAAAATCAATTTAGTGAAACTTTCAGAATAAGTTCATCGAAGTTGACGAAGTTACTTTTTTCTTTTTCAAGGTAATATTTTGAGACATAGCCGTAACTATGGCGAGAAATATCAACGCAGAAAAAGGGAAAAAGAACGAGTTCAAACGGAGAAATTATTTTGAATGTTTTCACTTAAACATAATTTTATGAATATTCTGATTATTGGCTCCGGTGGCAGAGAACATGCTTTGGGATGGAAAATAAAACAAAGCAACAAAGTTAAAAATCTATTTTTTGCTCCTGGAAATGCAGGGACAGCAGCGATTGGGACAAACCTTGAAACGGGTGTTTCCGACTTTCAAAAAATAAAAAAAATTGTTGTCGAAAATGAAATTGATTTAATGTTAATTGGTCCCGAAGTTCCGTTAGTTGAAGGATTAAGCGACTTTTTTGCTGCCGATCCGGAACTAAAATCGCTTGGTGTAATTGGACCTAAAAAATTGGGCGCCCAACTTGAAGGCAGTAAAGATTTTGCCAAGGAATTTATGGTGCGAAACAACATTCCAACAGCAAAATATTTAACTGTTACTTCTGAAAACTTAGAGGAAGGGTTCGCCTTTTTAAAAACCATGACAGCTCCCTACGTTTTAAAAGCCGATGGGTTGGCAGCCGGTAAAGGTGTGCTAATTATTGATTCGCTGAAGGAGACTAAAAACTCGCTAAAAGAGATGTTGGCTGGTC
>JAKIST010000216.1 GCA_021648495.1 Draconibacterium sp. | reverse complement strand
TGCTGAATCGTTGCTTGTTAGCTCGCCGGACAAATAATTTACAACTGCCCTTTTTTCTTTAACTGTTATTTGAATTTCTTTATTCATAAATTTCTTTCTAATTAGTGTTTGTCCATAAAATCCGACTTCTTCGTTACGCTTGTCAGAAAAACAGTCATTTACAAGAGTAAACTCCTTTATTTTCTGACTTCGCAAGCCTCGAATTCGAACTTTCTATTCCAAACACTTTACTTTATGGACAGACTCTAGTTAGTGTTTGTCCATAAAGTCCGACTTCAGCGTTACGCTTGCCATAAAAACAGTCATTTACAAGAGTAAACTCCTTTATTTTCTGACTTCGCAAGCCTCGAATTCGAACTTTCTATTCCAAACACTTTACTTTATGGACAGACTCTAATTAGTGCTTGTCCATAAAGTCCGACTTCAGCGTTACGCTTGCCATAAAAACAGTCATTTACAAGAGTAAACTCCTTTATTTTACGACTTCGCAAGCCTCGAATTCGAACTTTCTGTATCAAACACCTACTTTATAGACAGGCTCTAATTAAATGACACAAATTTGTAGTGGGGGTATTACGGGATTTTATTATTTTTTTAAAAAAAGTTGAAAAAGAATAATGGAATCACTTGTCATGGCTGCTTTTAAGCTTTTTAAAGCCCTGAATACTTGAACCTTAACGGTATTTTTTGAAATATTCAGTCGTTCAGCAATTTCTTTGTGCGACAAATTTTCGAAACGGCTAAGTTTGAAAACCTCACGGCAACGCTCAGGGAGTTTTTCAATCGCATTAAAAATTTGGTTTTCCTGTTCTTTTGCCAACAAATTCCCAAGAGGATAATCGTTGGATAAAGGTTCGTTGATTTTGATTTCTACCCAATTAACTTCTTCGATAGAAATTGTTTTGTTCCGTTCTTTGTTTCTAAGCAGATAATTAATACAGGCATTCCGGACCGAACGGAACAGGTAACCGGAAAGTGATGTAGTTATTTCCAGCTTTTCCCTGTTGTTCCAAAAAACCACAAAAAAATCTTTAACAATATCTTCAGCAATTTCCAGTTGGCGCGTATAATCGAAAGCAAAAGTACATAACCTTTTGTAGTAGGTATTGAAAACCATTTCAAAGGATTTTGGATTGCCATTTTTTATTGATTCTATTAATTCTCGCTCAAGTCTAATCATAAACCTACTTTGATTTTAGAATCGAATGTAGTTAAAATATTTTTAAATCTAATTTAACTTATAATATGAAAATCAACGAATGGAATAAGTAATTATTGAATTTCGTATTCACCCGGTGAACTCTAATCACCGGGTGAATAATTGCAAAAGTTGTTTATGATTAAACCGATTTGGGGGAAGGTATTTCGAACCCTGATCTCCGCGGATTAGCAAGTAATCGGTTTGCTTTTACTGAATGTTTTCCAACAAATTCCTCTTTTTCACCATCAAATTCAAGCCATAAACAAAATAATTACAGTTTATAAAAAAACTGCCTCTAAAAATAGCCTGAATAATTATTAATTGCAAGGTTTTTTGAACTTATGGAGTAACTGTTATTAGTTGGCATGAATAATAATGTTCTAATACACTGCTATTCAAAGTAAATCTTCCCAAAATATTCCGGACGGTGATAATCGGGATTTTCTGTTTTTACCGGGTTCCACGTAACAAAATGTGGTTCAGAAGTATCGTCTCCACATTTGTAGAAATTGGCTGTTGCTTTCATCCCGTCAAGCAATTTTATTTTATCGTAGGCAAAACATTCTACCGGAATGCGGATCATCATTTCCCACTCGAAATTGCCATGTTTTTCGGCAAAGGGCTGGTTGCCCAAAGAAGATTCAATTTCGATTTTTTTGATGATTTCGGGATCAACAAATTTACGGTTGTCCCTCCCTTTTCCGTGTGCCAAATGAATAGTGCCAATGCAATTACACTCACAATTGTAGTAATTTTCATTATCAAACGAAATAAAAAACTCGACACAACTATCTTTGTAAACAGCCCCGTTAATGTGGGTTTCTTTAGCCAGTATATTTTTTTCAATTACATAAAACTTCAGCCATATTTCGTCTTTTACATGCCCTATCCTGAATTTCAAATCGGGACGATATGAATATTGTTTCCAGTTTAGTATATCAATTGGATTAGTAACCGCTTGCATTTCAAGCAAATGACCGGCCTCGGCAAGTGTAACCGTATTGTTGCATTTAATTTTTTTTACAAATAGTTCTTTCATGTTAAATATTTAAAATGTATTTATTCTAATACAAATATAATATTCAATTGGTAAAAAAAGGTAGAGGATTGCACTTTGTTGAGCAATTAAAATCATATAAATTATGGAGCATAAATATTAACTTTTATCCTCTTCCTTTTTTACTCTTACCATTCATGCGTATCTTTGAGGTTCATTTTGAACTAAATTTTCGTTCAACAAGAACAAAAATTTGGTTCGGGAAATAGCACAAACAATAAAATGGGAGAACTGAAATTTATAATTGCATTAACCGAGCATCGTTTTTTGGGTATTGTTTTTCAACCTTTTTTAATTGAAAAAAAGGAACGGTTTTATACCATTGTGCAATTTGTTAAACCACGCGATTTCACCAACTCCGGATATCAATTTTCACCCTACGAAAAAGAGTTGGTAACTATTATTGAAAAGTACAGCGATGAAAGGTTGATGAGAAAATTCTCGAGGGCGAGCAGTGTTTCCGAGTTTTACCCCTCCATCCGTCCCGGTTATTTCGAAAAAAATATTCGACCTTTTATCGAAGAAAATATGATGCAGGTGGCCACTATTTTGATGTTAAGCCCGGTTAACCTTTTTAAAAAGGATGCAAAATATTCCAATCTCTACGATGAGGACAAAATTACAGTGTTGCCTTTTTTTGGTCGTCCCCAATTTTATTTCGAACGTACGGAAACCGAAACACGCTACCAATTGAAAATATTGCTTGATGAAAAGGAGGTAAACATAAACACCAAGAATTCAAAAATAATTACACACAAACCTTTCTTGTTGTTGCACCGTAACCAGTTAATTGCTTTTGAAAAATTAACGTCCAAAAAATTATCGCCATTTTTCGAGAAGGATTTTGTGGTTGTCCCGAATTCAATTGAGGAAATGTACTATTCCGGTTTTGTGTTGAATACAGTACGGGATTTCGATGTGAAAGCACAAGGTTTTTTGGTAGAAAATGCAGATGTGGAGAAAAAGGCATTTCTTTCGTTGGAAAAAGATTTGCAATACCAACCAGGATTGGTGTTACATTTTGAATATGGAAATGAACAGTTTCAACCAGATACGAAACGGGAAATTGCAGTTACACTTCAAAAAAAGAAGGATTTGTTTGTATTCACCAAAACCTCTCGCGATTTTCAATGGGAAAACAAAATCTTGCAAGTAATTGAAGAGATTGGCTTAACAAACAACAAAGGTTATTACACTGTTGCGGGAATTCAACTTTTAGAAACTCAAAACGCATTTTATTATTTTGTAAACTGGTTGAATAAAAATAAAACCAGGTTGTTCGCCCAGGGAATTCAAATTATTCAAGATAAGTTGGAAAAGGCTTTTTTCACAGGAAAACAAGAGCTTAAAATTCAAACACAAACCAAAGGAGACTGGTTTGATGTGTACGCGGTGGTGCAGTTTGGCGAGTTTAGTATTCCTTTTATCAAACTAAAAAAATACATTCTGAACGGTATTCGTGAATTTGAACTCCCAAATGGCGAAATAGCTATTTTACCGGAAGAGTGGTTTGCCCGTTTCAAAGGCTTATTTCTTTTCGGGAAAAAAGCAGGAGATAAAATACGGATTGAAAAGCACCATTTTACATTATTACGAGAAGTTGTTCAAAGCTCTGACGAGAATCTCCTGGACCGGCTTGATCACTTGGTTAATTTTGAAAAAGACGAAGTGCTGTTACCGGGCAATCTGAAAGCGGTTTTGCGTAATTATCAGGAAGAAGGTTTTAATTGGATGCACAGATTACACACCAATAGTTTGGGCGGCTGCCTTGCCGACGATATGGGTTTGGGGAAAACCTTGCAAACGCTGACACTCTTGTTGAAATTAAAACGGGTAAAACAATCTATTAAAGTAAATAATCCGGTTCCAAATTCCAATCAACCCAATTTATTTAATGCGCAAAATGGGTTGGAAGAAAATATTCAACCGGCAAGTTTAATAGTGGTCCCAACATCGTTGGTACACAACTGGGACAACGAAATCAAGAAATTTACACCCGCCTTAAAAGTATTTAAATATGTGGGGATCCAGCGTAAGAAAGTAGTGGATTTAGAACAGGTTTCACAGTTTTACGATGTTATTGTTACCACTTACGGAACGGTTAGGAATGACAGCGCACTGCTGGCAAAAGCCAAATTTTATTATTTGATTTTAGATGAAAGCCAGTACATTAAAAACTCCACATCGAAAACATACAAAGCATTGATGAAATTACAAGCCAAACATAGGCTAATAATTACCGGAACACCAATAGAAAATTCACTTTCTGACTTGTGGTCGCAAATGAACTTTTTAAATCGGGGGATATTGGGGAACCTCGCTTTTTTTAAACGATCGTTTATTACGCCAATAGAAAAACACGCCAACCAAGAACAGCAGGAAAAATTGCAACTAATGATCCGTCCATTTATTTTGCGCCGGAAGAAAGTTGATGTTGCAAAAGATTTGCCCCCGTTGGTGGAACAGGTACAGTATTGTAACATGGCTGCCGAACAACAAAAAATGTACGAAGAGGAAAAATCAATTATCAGAAATGAAATATTGGCGGATATCAAAAATGAGGGGATTGGAAAGTCGTCGATTATGATATTGCAAGGGCTTACAAAATTGCGGCAGTTAGCCAACCATCCATCTTTGATTAATAAAGAGTTGGATGAAAGTTCCGGTAAATTCGATGAAATATTTAGGATGTTGCAAAACCTGATGGCTGAAAAACACAAGGTATTGATTTTCTCGTCGTTTGTAACTCATTTAGAACTATTACAAAATAAAATAGAGGAGGAAAATTGGAAATATAGCATGTTGACCGGAAAAACGACAAAACGAGAAAAGGTGATCCAGGAGTTTCAGGAGGATACTGATAACCGGATTTTTCTGATTTCGTTAAAAGCCGGAGGTGTGGGGTTGAACCTCACCGGGGCCGACTATGTTTTTATCATCGATCCATGGTGGAACCCTGCTTCCGAAAACCAGGCCATTAACCGTGCACACCGTATTGGACAAGACAAACACGTTTTTGTTTATCGTTTTATTACCGAAAATTCAATAGAAGAGAAAATTCAAAAATTAAAAGAACGGAAAAGCTCACTGGCCGACCAATTTATCAATTCCAACAATCCATTTCAGAAAATTACCAAAGAAGAAATTGTGGAGTTGTTTAAGTAAAAAGGCTGCTGGTCGACGGTGTTGAAAAAAGGATGGCATCCCTTCGGGGGGTGCTATCCTTTTTGTTATTCAATTACAATAAGTTTCGAAAGATTTTTGCCTCCGCTAAATATTTTAACAATGTACGATCCTTTTGTTATTTGCCCAAGGTCTATTTCTTTTGTATTTTCATTTGAAACACCGCTTAAAATAGTTCGGCCACTTAAATCGATTATTGAATATTGGAATTCTTTTAAATTGTGCGATGAAATATGAATTTTGTTTTTTGTTGGGACCGGGTAGATAAGAAATTCAGTTTCGTCCTCTAAATACCCGGCAGATACCAGACGCACCGTAATGGTAAATTCGGCATCAACAAAAGTTTCATACAATGTTTGATTTGAATATGATTGGAATTGAAATCGAACCTGATCGAAAGAAGAAGGCTGATTATAAATAATGAAACCATTACCTGAGCCGCTTTTTTCGTCATAAATTTCTGAACCGGATGCGGCGTAACCAATTTTTAAGTTGCCATTTTCAAAGGGCCGTGCAAAAATTTTGAAGTTGCCAAAGGGCGAATTATAATCAAAAGTAAATTTAATTGTATCAACGGTATTTACTTCCAATGGTGGTGCCGGATTAAATACAACATTGCTAATTGAGTATGCCGAATTTGGGTCGCTCAAAAAGGTATATAATACGTCAAAATCTTTTTGGTATAAAATAACTTCAGATATCGAACGAATCATAAACCTTACTTTTTCAACTTTTGATTCATCGTAAAATACGAAATAGAAATCTCCTGAGCCGCTGTTCTCCGTATATGTTGGAGAGCCTGCCGTTCCATAGTTAGAACTTCCTTCGCTTACAATTGGGGATGCGTCAATTCTAACATTGCCATAGGGTTTTGTATAATCAAAAGTGAAATTAACCTTTTCATTTAAATTTAAGCTTCCTGGCGAAGGAGGATCGAACACAACATTAGAAATGGAATAATTTGAACTGGTATTGTTAGTGAAAGAAAAATAGACATTTTTTACTATTTCAACTAATGTGTCGTTTGTAGCTACATTAATAAACTGAAACATAATTTGGTCAACAGATGCAAGGCTGTCTATTCGGATAAAACCATCTCCGGAACCACTTTCTCCTGTATAAACCGGCGAGATCGAGGTTGTCTGTTTTTCAATTTCGTTATGGTTTGAAATGGCAATTGGTATAATTTTTACATCCATATCCGCTTTTTCGTAATTGAAGTTGAATTTAATACTATCGCCAAACGATAAAACACCCGGCGAAGTTGGGGTAAACACAACATCATTTAAATAAAACCCGGAATAGGTGTAATCAACGGCAATAACCGTATCGTGAAGAACTGTCCAGTCGAGATCTATAAACTCGAATTTTATACCATCAATTTTACCGCCATTATAAAAAATAAATTTGGAGTCCCCGCTACCTGAATTTTCGGTTTTGAGAGCAGCACCACCACCCGCATAATTGCCTCCAGGTAAAAGGTACACGTTAATTCGAATATCCCCACCTATTTTTGTATAGTTATAATTTACATTTAACCATGTATTTGGCAAAAGTGTAGAGTCGGGCGAGGGTGGGTCGAGTACTACATTTGAGATGGAATAATTTTGTGAAATGCCTGATAAATTACAAAAGCTGAGAAAAAAAATAAGTAGGTATAATCTCATAAGGGAAAATTTAAAGGGTAAATAAATATTAATTTAATAAAAGTCTTTTAAACAATAATAATAATTATTTATCTAAATTACAAGTATTTAGAAAATCAAACGATTGGGTAAAAGGTTCAACTTTCTTGGATGTACTATTTTAACTAACATTATAACGACGATATGTTTGAAATACTTCAGCTTGTTCGAATTTATAATGGAAAAACACAAAAATCCAGGGAACAAGATCTTTGACTTTGCTTACAAATGGAACTCATTTGTGTCCGGTAAAGTTGAGAGTATTGAAACAGATTGCTTCCCGCTTCGTTCCTCGCGGTCGCAATGACCTAAAACTAAAATTTTTATGATTTGAGCGGGGCTTGGTTGGCGGCTTCGCCGCCAACCAAGCCCCGCTCGATTAAATTATATCTTAAACGCCCATAATTGCAAGTGGCCTCAATTTTTATTGGGCATAATGAGGAAATGACAGTAAGATACTGAAATGAATTCTCCCAAAGGTCCATAGGACTCCAATGGACCTATGGAAGACTCCTTTGGTGGATGCCTATGGCAGAACTTGTTTCAGGGTCTTTTGGAAAAATCTCAG
>JAKIST010000215.1 GCA_021648495.1 Draconibacterium sp. | reverse complement strand
AAAGGTAGTTTTGCTATTGGATTAAAATCGCCAAAAATGATATCTAAAACTGCATCGTCGTATGCACCAAAATCGCAAAGTAAGCCAACTGCATTTTCAGTAATTTCAGGGATAACTGCGGGGCGGTCGAGATAAATGCAAACAATGGTTGGTTTTTGCTTCATTATTTTCAGAACGCGCGAAAGTTCAGGTTGCTTAAAATCGAGTGCGCCCTGGTGGAAAAAACTTTCAATCATGTTGCCAGACCGGGGATCCCACGGTGCTTGCAAACGCAAAACAGCAAAATCGGCATCCGCAACACTGTCCACAACGGTTGCATATTTCGAGGCAGTTTCTTTGCTGATATTTTCGGTGTAAATTTTAATATTCTTTTTTAAAGGCAAAATGAAAGAGCTGTCCACATTCATTTTATTTTTCAACAACACAATTGATTTGCGCTGTGCCAATTTGCCCTTTTCCACAAATTCTTGATTTCCTGCAACTTTTTCAGCTTCATCCGTATCCACAAATGGATTATCAAACAACCCCATTTTGAATTTTGCCCAAAGCAACCTTTTTACCGATTCATCAATTCGCGCTTCCGAAATCTGCCCTTCTTCAACCAATTCAAGCAATTCGGAAGTATTACTATTTCCACCAAATTGATCGACTCCTGCATCGATTACTTTTTTAATCCGTTCCTTTATCGTTAAGTCTTTAACGCCCCAGTCTTTGGCTTCAACAATTTCTTTTCCAAATACTTTAAATCCTTCAATAATTCCCCAGTCGGTGCAAACAATTCCATCGTATTTATACTTCTTCCGCAGCAATTCAGTAATAATTTCTTTGTTGAAACTCATTCCCACATCTTCGCTGGTTTAACCAACCGGAACTCCGTAATAGGGCATTATCATTGCTGTTCCGGCTTTAAGTGCTGCCTCAAAAGGTATTAAATGATAATTGAAATTATTGCCCGGATAAACTTGTTCAGAACCATAATGGAAATGTGCATCTTCTCCACCTTTTTGAGGTCCGCCGCCCGGCCAGTGTTTTGTCATGCAAGCCACACTTTCCGAACCCAGTTTATCGCCTTGAAAACCATAAATATAGGCAGCAGTTAATTTCGCCGACAGATTTGCATCTTCTCCAAAGGTTCCATTAATTCTTGCCCAGCGGGGTTCAGTGGCTAAATCTGCCATAGGATGCAAAGCAGTTCGAATGCCCACTGCCCGATATTCGGCGTTGGCTATTTTACCAAATTCAGCTACCAATGCAGAATCTCTTGTAGCTGCCAGCCCAACTGGTTCGGGCCATTTTGAAAAATCGCTCCCCAGTAAATCGCTCCCCACAAAATTCCATTATTTTTGACATTCGACAAAATATTTAATAGAAACACTTTGGGATTTCAAATAGCAGGACATACTATATTGAAGGGAAAAACTTCGAGATATTTCCTCACTGCAAACCTTATTTTTTTATCCTTTTTTTGAGCGAAATTACTTTTTCTCAAAATGCAGCATCGCCTTATATAAATTGTCTCGGGCAATTGAACTATTCATCGCTCGACTCTTGGTATGCCCGTAAAGTCAAGGAATCATCATTATTAAGTGACGAAACCAAAAATCTTTATGAATTGGGAAAACAGATTCTTTGACCAATTTTTATGATTTGGAGTTAAAAGACGAAACATCGCCGTGGGGAACTACCAATATTTATACAAAAATGATTTCTGACATTGGAAATACAAGGGTTTTTCCTGAAAAAAGAGACAGCGGTTTGGAAACCCGGATTTGTAAGGACAATATTGTTGGGTTGAAGATGTGTTGATTGCAGGAACCTTGTTTCTTGGCGAAATGATTGAACCGGTCAGGAATATGAAGGATCCAATTAAAAAGGTCAATCAGGGAGTTCCTTTTAACCAGACCCCGAAAGCTATAAAATTTGATTACAAATACACCGTTGGAACAAGCGGGTTAAAGCAACGAATAGCGCAAAACCTGTTGAAGGAATAGACAAATCGGAGTTTTGCCTGATACTTCAGAAAAGGTGGGAAGATGAAACCGGGAATGTTTTTGCTACCCGGATTGGTGCAGCACGTCATTTTTTTACCGGTACACAAAATGAATGGGTGAACGATACTGTTTTTCAAATAACTTATGGAAATTTTACAAAACGGTCCAACTACGATGCAAAAACAATGGGGTTAATCCCTGAAGTTAGTGAAGTGTATGTTAAAAATTCAAAAAACAAAATGGTTTCCTTAACCGAAACCGGCTGGGGAAAAAAGGAGGACACGCCCACACACCTAATTCTCTATTTTACATCCAGTTATCAGGGAGTTGATTATGTTGGCTCGCCCGAAACGGTTTTTTGGGTTGACAACATTGAGTTTATATATTGAATCTCGCAGGAAAGAATTCAGGATACTGATCACATTATATAAACAATCTTAAATTCCTCTCTTTTTTTCAAAATTCGCATGCAAGTTCGTGCCTGAATATTTACCTTTATAAAAAAACATTAATGAACAATATTCCAAAGCTAATAGAAAACGATAAATGGCTTGAGCCTTTTACTGAAACCATTATAAATCGGATTAATGAAGCCGACAATAAGGAGAAGGAGTTAACGGGTGGGAAGCCACTAATGTATTTTGCATCCGGTCACAAGTATTTTGGCCTTCATAAAACCGATGGTGGTTGGGTAATTCGCGAATGGGCTCCTAATGCAACTTTTATCTATTTGGTTGGAACGTTTAATAATTGGCAGGAAGAAAAGGAATATCTTTTTCAACGGCTCGAAAATGGCGTTTGGGAATTAAATCTGGATGAGCCGGTACTGCAACACGGTGATTTGTACGCGCTTTCGGTTCATTGGGCGATAAATTACGGGAAACGCATCCCGGCGTGGGCGACACGGGTGGTACAAGATACCAATACACATATTTTTAATGCACAGGTTTGGGCGCCCGAAAATCCATATCAATGGAAACTCCCCAATTTCCAACGGGAAAATGAGCCTGCACTTATTTACGAAGGACATATTGGAATGGCCGGAGAAGAAGAGCGCGTTCATACTTACAATGAGTTTCGCGAGGAAATGTTGCCACGGATAAAAGCCAATGGATACAATGTTATTCAATTAATGGCCATTCCAGAACATCCCTACTACGGGAGTTTTGGCTATCATATTTCCAGTTTTTTTGCATCCTCGTCGCGGTTTGGAACGCCAGATGAATTAAAACAATTAATTGACGAAGCGCACCAAATGGGAATTGCCGTAATTATGGATTTGGTACATTCTCATGCAATAAAAAATGAATTGGAAGGTTTGGGAAATTACGATGGAACACGGTTTCAATTTTTTCATGATGGAGCAAAAGGCAATCACCCGGCATGGGATTCGTACTGTTTTAATTATGGGAAAAACCAGGTTTTGCATTTCCTCCTTTCAAACATAAAATATTGGTTGGAAGAGTTTAAATTCGATGGTTACCGTTTCGACGGCGTAACGAGCATGCTCTATTTCGACCACGGCTTGGAAAAAGCATTTACCAATTACGACGATTATTTTAACGCCGGTGTTGACCACGAAGCATGCACCTATTTCCGCCTCGCCAATAAATTAATGAAACAAATAAATCCCAACTCCTTGTCGATTGCAGAAGATATGAGCGGAATGCCGGGTTTGGCAGTTCCAATTGAAGATGGGGGACTCGGTTTCGATTACCGAATGGCGATGGGAGTTCCCGATTTCTGGATTAAAATGATAAAAGAAAAATCGGATGACGAGTGGAATGTGGAAGATATTTTTTACCAACTCACTTCGAAGCGGATGGATGAAAAGGTGGTGAGTTATGCCGAATCGCACGACCAGGCTTTGGTGGGCGACAAAACAATTATTTTCAGGCTTATCGACAAGGAGATGTATTTTAATATGCGAAAAGACCAACCCAATTTAATTGTTGAACGCGGAATTGCTTTGCACAAAATGATCCGGCTGGCAACGGCTGCAACAGCAGGCGGTGCATATTTAAATTTTATGGGGAACGAATTTGGACATCCCGAATGGATTGATTTTCCGCGCCAGGGAAACGGTTGGTCGTACAAACATGCCCGAAGGCTTTGGAGCATTTCGGAAGATACAGAATTGAAATACCATTGGCTTTACGATTTCGATAAGGAGATGGTTCAGTTTATCAGCCAAAACAAATTGCTTACTGTTCCATCGGTTGATTTGGTGCTGGAAAACCAACCCGATAAAGTTCTGGCTTTTCACCGGGGACTGTTTCTGTTTGTATTCAATTTTAACCCAAATCAATCGTTTACCGATTACGGAATCCCGCTTGGAGCTGGCAAATACAAAGTGGTTTTAAATACTGACTCCGGCCGGTTTGGTGGAAACGATTTGGTTGACGAGGAAATTAGTTACTACACTTTACCAAGTGCTGGAATTACAAGCCAGCACTTTTTAAAATTGTATTTGCCGGCGAGGACTGCTTTGATTTTCAAGAAAATTGATTTTCAAAAAGTAAAATAAATGGCTGTTTCAAAATTTCAAACGATTGTCGATATCCCAAAATTTAATTGGAAAACCGGGTATTCAAAAAAGAATATTTTTATGGGTTCTTGCTTCACCGAGAATGTGGGCAACCGAATGGTTGAGTTGAATTATGATGTCGATATTAACCCCTTTGGAATTCTGTATAATCCGGTTTCAGTAGCAAATGGGATTCAAATTTTACTTAATAAAAAGGAGTTTAAAAGTTCCGATCTCATTCAATACAATGGTTTGTGGCACAGCTTTTATCACCATGGAAAATTTTCTTTTCAGGATATAAATAAAACTTTGGCGACGATAAACCATCGAATCCGATTTTCGTCGGAGTATTTAAAAAATGCAGATTTCCTTTTTATTACTTTTGGAACCGCATGGATTTATAAGTACAAATTAACTGGGGAAACGGTTTCCAATTGCCATAAAATTCCACAAAATAAATTCGAAAGAGTTCGTTTGTCGGTGGAAGAGATAGTTGAAGTGTATCAAAAATTGTTAACTGAAATTGGAAAATTAAATTCCGGGTTGAAGGTGGTTTTTACGGTCAGTCCCATCCGGCATTGGAAAGATGGAGCCATTGAAAATCAAAAAAGTAAAGCAACACTTTTGCTCGCCATCGACAAAATTATTGATAATGCGGAAGGGAATTGCGCCTATTTTCCATCCTACGAAATTGTGATGGATGAATTGCGCGATTACCGCTTTTATGCCGATGACATGCTTCATATCTCAGGTGTCGCCATTCAACATATTTGGGAAAAGTTTGAAAAAGCTTTGCTTTCGGAGGAGAGCCAAATCATTTCAAAAGAAATACTGAAATTAAAAGCTGCGGCAAATCATCGGCCGTTTAACAAATTCACAAAGGAACATTTAGCATTTCTTCGAAAGCAATTAGTGAAAACAATACTGGTTGAACAGAAATATTCGTTTGTTAATTTGGAGTTAGAGAAACAAAGTTTTAGTAAGCAAATAGAGGAGATTGAAAGTAGCAACAAGCTGATTTAGTTTTATAATAACCAGTCTTTGCAAGAAAACGCCAAATACTGCGTTACTCTCGTTTTGAAAACAGTCATTTGCAAAAGCAAACTCCTTGATTTTCAAAACTTCGAAAGCCTTGTCTTTGACATTTTCTTATCAAAGATTTGAAAAAGTAGAGTTTTCTTGCAGGCACTAACTAATTTTGAATACAAGTATATCGTCCTGAAATTTTGTAAAACTGTTAGTATATATTTAATTATGGTCTATCTAAAATTCGATAAAGAACAACTAATAAACCTGGAGTACTCTTTAGACAAAGAGATTCTAAGGTCTAACCGTGCAGGTTCGTATATCAGCACTACTTTAAGCGGTTGTAATACCCGGAAATATCATGGATTATTGGTTTGCCCAATTCCGAAATTTGGAGGGGAAAAACATGTTTTGCTATCCTCCCTCGACGAAACCATTATTCAAAATTGTTCCGAATTTAACTTGGGAATTCACCGCTACCAAGGAGGCAATTACGAACCCAAAGGGCACAAATATATTTGTGATATAAAATTCGACAAAGTGCTTAAAACTACTTATCGTGTGGGTGGGGTTGTCCTCACCAAAGAGCGGCTTTTGGTTGAAAAAGAAGAACGGGTTTTAATTCGATATATCTTGGAAGAAGCCCGTATGCCAACTGTTTTGAGGTTTAAACCCTTTTTAGCCTTCCGAAATATCCACCGCCTGAGCAAAGCGAATATGTTTGCCAGTTCTAAATACAGGCAGGCAAGCAATGGGATAAGTGTTAAAATGTACAGCGATTTTCCCGATTTGTTTATGCAGTTTAGCAAAAAGGCCGAATTTATTCCAGCACCCGATTGGTATTACAATATTGAATATTTAAAAGAATTAAACCGGGGTTACGATTATTTAGAAGATTTGTTGGTTCCTGGTTATTTTGAAGTTCCCATAAAAAAAGGCGAAACTATTGTTTTTATGGCAGGAACATCGGAAACAAAACCGGTTTCGTTAAAACAGCGGTTTACTAAAGAATTAAAAAATCATGGTGGTCGCGTAACCTTTGTCAACTCCTTAAATAATGCTGCGCAACAATTTGTAATGCACAAAAAAAACGAAACCGATATTGTTGCCGGTTTTCCGTGGTACAACAGTATTTCCCGGCAAACATTTGTATCGTTACCTGGAATATGTGGCGTTCAAAAGGATTTAAATACATACCGGAAAATTTTAGATACTTACGTTTTACATTTAGAAAATGGTTTTTTCCCCGACGATATTCATTCTAAAACAAAGCAATTTCAGTCTGCCGATGCTTCGCTTTGGTTTATTTGGGCCATTCAACATTATTTTAAATTATATCAAAAGCCCAAAGAAGTCTGGCGAAATTATGGTCCGGCTATTAAAGACATCCTCAATGCATTCAATAATTCAACTTCAAAAAATATTGGCATTACAAACGAAGGGTTAATTTATGCTGAAGAAGAAAAAATTGCCCTTACCTGGATAAATTCCTATGTAAATGGTTATCCGGCATTGCAACGCAGCGGATTGCCAGTGGAGATTAATGCCCTTTGGTTCAACAACATCTGTTTTGCCCTCGACCTTGCAGACATGGCAGGCGACCAAGCGTTTATTGACCAATGGAAAGAGATGGTTAAAAAGGTGGGAAGTGCTTTTAATAAAACTTTTTGGCACGAAGGGCACAATTATTTGGCTGATGTAGTACGAAATGGAATTCCCGATTGGTCGGTCCGCCCAAATATGGTTGTTGCTACTGCCTTAGATTATTCACCGCTTTCGAAAGAGCAGCAAAAATTAATATTGGGCGTGGCGAAGAAAAAACTATTGACAAAACCGAGGATAATACAACAAATATTGATAACACAATTACAGAAAATGATACAAAACAAACAAGCATAACAGATGAAATAACCGATAATTCTATTAAAACAAACATAAAATTCTCTGTTTATCCTGTTTCTGTTTATACCGATGCAAACCCAATACCTATAAACCCTGAGTTACCTAAAGGAATTATTTTTAAAGTTCAAGTAGGAGCATTTAAAAACAAAGTTAGAAACGATGTATTTAACGGGTTAAGCCCACTAGCTGCCGAGAAAATACAAGGAAGTGCATATACAAGATACCTTGTTGGACAATTCTCTACTTACGAAGGAGGTAAATTAGCATTAAACGAAGTTAAAACTCTTGGGTATAAAGATGCCTTTGT
>JAKIST010000001.1 GCA_021648495.1 Draconibacterium sp. | reverse complement strand
AAAATCGCCTCCGCGCGAACCTACATAAACTTTATTGTCGGCAACCAAAGCAGAACTCCACGAATCCATTTTTAATTTATGCGTCCAATACGGGTTACCATTTTCGGCATCAATACAATGCAGGTTTTTACCGCAGTCGGTTACATAAACCAGCCCTTTCGAAATTGCCGGTGTAGAAGCTGAATGTTCTTCGAGTGGCTGCGACCAAATTTCACCTGTTTTAGTTATGTCTCCTGTTTTTGAGGCATCGATACATTTTAGCCAGGCTTCCTTTTTCCCCCACCAAATATCACCACCACCGGTAACATAAATTCTGTTTTTGTAAAACACCGGCATTCCCATAAAATTACTGGGGCTTTCATTTCGGTTTTTTAGGTAATCATGAATATTTTCTTTTGGTGCAGTTGGATCGCAATCGAATTGCCAAATTTTATTAAATGTATAAATTTTGTCTCTGGAAACTGATTGCGAAAGGGCTTCGAAACCATAAACAATTCCATCAGGACCTGTAAAAATAACTTGTTTTTTACCATTTACTTCTCCCATTGCCGGCGACGACCACGAAGAGTGAAAAATACGGGGTCCAAAATGCTCATTGTCCTTGGCCACAAGCCTGCCGGTTTTTTTATCAAGGGCGATCAAACTCGGAGCATCTAACGAACGCGTTTCAAGGTGGCGGTAATCAACACCATTGCACGTGTTCAGGTAAAGGTAGTCGCCATCGAGTAAAATTGAAGCGTGTGGCGAATCGTGTGGGCTCATTCCCAATTGCAAACGCATGTCGAACGACCAGATAATATCTGCATCTTTTAAGGTTACTTTGTAAGCAAATTCACCGGAACGGGCCATGTACCAACCTTCACCCTGAAAAGGCCCATCGTTTCCATCTGCTTGTCCATTTAAATCGAGGCAAAGAACTTCCGATCGATTTGTAAGAACATAAACACGATCTCCTTCCACGGTTGGCGGTGAACAAATGCCAATCATTGGCCAATCGTTGTGCCGGTCTCCTTCAATCCGCGGGACAACCAATTGCCAGCACAAACTGCCATCCAATTCGTTTAAACAAAGCAAAACGCCACGGTCTCCTTCAAAACGTGGGTCGCGTTCATCCGCATTGTTTGCCCCAATAAGAACTTTACCACCCGAAATCACGGGTGTTGCATAACCGTTACTTCCAATTGAAACCGACCATTTTATATTTTCACCTGTCTCCGGGTTAAATGTTGTGGGTAAATCCTTTTCATTAGAAATCATGTTCCTGGAGTATTTTTCGCCCCATTGTGGACTGTCATGACCTTGTGCCCGACTTTGATTATAAACACTTGTGAGAACCCCTGTAATCGTAATCAACAAGAGTAATTTGTAAAAAAATAAAATTTTATTGACTTTCATAAATAAGATAGTTGGTGGACGCAATTTATTGAAAAAAGCGGTTAAAAAAATTAATTTTCATAAAAAGCAGATAATTCCTTAGCGAAAAGTTTAAAATAAGTTGTTCAAAGATGACGATGTTATTTAGTCTTTGCAAGAAAACGCCAAATACTGCGTTACTCTCGTTTTGAAAACAGTCATTTGCAAGAGCAAACTCCTTGATTTTCAAAACTTCGAAAGCCTTGTCTTTGACGTTTTCTTATCAAAGACTTGAAAAAGTAGAGTTTTCTTGCAGGCACTATTTAGCCCGAATAATTCACAAATATTTCTATTCCGAAACCAAACTACTTTGAATAAAGGTAATGCTCGGAATCCAATTCTCAAAATAGCAACTGCTATTCCTGCGAGTTGAATTCCTGCGCTCACCTTTATTCTTTGTATTTTGGCTTCTCATAACGAAAATTCATGAATTAATCAGGTTAGAACCTTTCACTTAAAATGAAAAACAAAAATATAAAATTGATTTTTGTAATTTTGATTGAAATGCTTTAACATTTTCATAATGAAAATAATATTACTATTGGTTTTATTTGTTTTATCGGGTATTGTCTCTACTGGGCAGTACCGAAATTACAATAATAAATACGATGTAAAAACTTATTCTTGCCAAAAAGACGATTGTTATCAACCTTTAATTGCAGGAGTTTTAGCAATAATTCGGGGAGCCGGTCATTTTTATTCCGGGTGTTATATTGGAGGATTAGTGTTTCCGGCAGGTATGTTTGTTTGTATCCGTATTAATTGTTTCTGGTTCTTAGGATGAATGGGCTGCTGGATGAGGTAATTCATACAGCAATTTGGAAAATGTAAAAGTGATGATAGGAGGAATTGCACTTTTTGCTATTTATATCTGGAATTTTTTTGATACAGTGAAAGTGGCAAAAATAAAAAATATGCACCTTTGGCAAAAAGCACTTTCTTTTCAGTTTGAGCCCTCTTTTGTGAAAAGATTTTAAATTCAATTGAATTCGAATGTTGCGGGGTTATCTATGAAAATTACTTTTTAACTTCGTCTTTTATAACTGAATTATCGGATGAGCAAACTTAAAAATAGGTTAATTTTTAATTATGAGAAGAAGGAAGGGGATTTTGGGCAAAAGAGATTCTATTGAATATATAGATTTTATAAAATACGAAAGTAGTTTCTTTAAATTCAGAACTCTTGACTTCACATAAACAATATTATCATTAGACAAAACGGTTTCATCTGTATGAGAGTTTTTTCATTAATCTATTTCCTGAAGCGCAAACTGTTTCGGGTTTTTGCCTTTAACATCTTTGTAAATGGTGTTAATTTGTTTCATTACTGATTTAAAATCAGAAATATCATAAATTATTTCTTTAACTCCCATCTCTTTTTTCTCATAATCAAGATAGCTTACAACAATAGGTACCCTGGCTTTTAGTGCCATGTAATAAAATCCTTTGTTCCAACTGGTAACTCTTTTAATCCATCCTTCGGGTGAAACTACAATGTGCAATTCCTCTGAATTATTTAATAAATCGGCGGCCTGATAAATTGCATTTTGCCCTTTAACTCCCCTTACCGGAATAGATCCAAATTTTTTCATAACCAGGTTCATTGGGAAAAAGAAAAGTTCTTTTTTTGAAAGGAATTTGAAATTAACTCCAAGTTCCGTAAATCCTAATTTCCCATAAATAGCGTCGATGTGTGCCGTGTGGGGGGCAAATATGGTAACCGATTTTTTTAAACCTGCAAAATCACCGGTTATTTTCCAACCTAAGTTTTTTAGGATTTTACCAGAAATTGTTCTCATTTTTTATGGGTATTTAAACGTTACGAATTTACAATAAAAATCTGTTGTACAATTGTAAATTAGTTTCCTGTTCATAACCTTTTTCATAATAGATTTTGGGTTCATTTACCTCAAATGAACTCTTTCGAAATAACGTATATATATCGGATAAATATAATCGTATGGTACAAAAGCAAAATATGTATTTTGGTTTGACATATTTATTTATTCGTTTCTATCAATGATCGAATTCTTTAAAATAGCATTGGTCAATATTTGGGAAAATATTTCAATATTTTCCCAATATGAACACAGTAAAATTTTCAAGAATTATACATTTACCTAATAATCAATGAGTAATAAAATTGGTGTAGTTATTGTTAAACAAAGCACATATTGGACATTAACAAAAAAATAAAGGGTAGAATATTTTCTGTATTTATGATTGGTTTTGTGTTTAGGGGTTTGTAAATCATCAGTCATCTTCAAAAAGCGTCCATAGAATTCTACCCTTTTCCTCATTATATACTTAAAAACCGTTTAGAAATGAACGGTTTTTTTCTTTCTAATTTCAGAACAACCGACCTAATAGGATTTAAGGTGATACCAAATTTGTTGTTAAAAAAAATATACTAAATAAATAGTACAACTCTCATTGATACAGACATATAAAAACTAATTGTATTTTTTGTAAAATTGTATGGTCTCAGGAAAAACTATTTACAAAACTCACTTAAAGTGTAGATATATAGATATTTAAAGGGGCAATAGAGAATACTATGGTGATACCTTTGTTGATTTGGTATCATTTCCAAATCCAATAGGAAAGTAATCGTTATTTGATATTCAGAAGGTTATATTTATAGGGTCAGTTGTTCTGAGTTTATTTAATACTTTTATAACGAAGAGAATAGGCGAAAGAACGAGTCAAAATGTATAGGTTATTTTTGAATAGGCCCTTAACACGGATTATCACTGTAAATAATCATGTGTATTTCAGCTATAAGTTGCACCTGTGAAAATTAATTTTTTGTTTCCAAGCCATCTGTGAGTTCAGTCTAAAAACAGAGGATTTTCATAAAAAGAAAGATTTTGGATGAGATTTTTATTTTTCGATATTTGGTGATGCCTGAGCATCAGCTAATTGAGAAAAATGAAAATATTACCAAAAGATACTTTTTTGATTTTATGTGTTTTTGGACTGGACTCATCTATGTTTCACAACTGCTGAAAACTTATTTTACAAACGAAAAAATATGGGAAACATTCCGCCTTTGCGAAGCCTGTGGAATTAATACTGCCATTGTACGAACAGCAGCTGACACCATTAAAGTAATGAACAAATATTGGAAACTGGGAGGCAAAATTCAGTGGTTGGCGCAAACGTGCCCCAAAGACGATGATGTAATAAGCAACTCGCAGTGGGCAATTGATTCCGGTGCATCGGCAGTTTATATTCAGGGTAATATTGCCGACCGCTGGTTAAGTGCAGGACGGCTCGACTTAGGGATTGTAATGAAATAACCTGACCGTCTTAACTCGTTCTTTTGCACGCTAACTTCGTTAAAAAGCCTCGCTGTAACTATGGTTATAGCTACGTTTTTTGCCTTGTTATCGCACAAAATAACTTCGTCAATTCCAGTCATGTTATTTCTTCACAAACCCTTATTTGAAAAATGGATTGCACATTTTTAGGGAAAAGGTGTTCCGGTTGGAATTGGCGCCCACGAGCTCGGAGTAGTAAAAACAATGGAAGAAAATGGATTTTTGGTTGGTTTTTATACGAAAACGCTACATCTACATAATTACTGGTGGTACCAGGGGGATGAACCAAAACTGGCTGATAAACAATGATTTAAATTTCACTTGTACTGCTGAGTAGTAACAATTATTCTTTCTTCTTCAAATTCAATTTCAAACTTAGTTCATCCAATTGTTCAGCTGCAATTGTGGAGGGCGAATCAATCATGACATCGCGTCCGGAATTGTTTTTTGGGAAAGCAATTACATCGCGAATGGAATCCAATCCGGCAAACATTGAAGCCAGTCGGTCGAAACCAAAAGCGATTCCGGCATGTGGGGGAGCACCATATTTAAAGGCATTCATTAAAAATCCAAACTGTGCCTGCGCCTGTTCCGCCGTGAACCCCAACTTGTCAAACATTTTAGCTTGTAGTTCCGAATTAAAAATCCGAACTGAACCACCGCCAATTTCAACCCCATTAATTACAAGATCGTACGCATTTGCACGCACTTTGCCCGGATCGGTGTCCAGCAATAAAATGTCCTCAGGTTTTGGTGCAGTAAATGGATGGTGCATCGCATGAAAACGGTTGCTTTCCTCGTTCCATTCCAACAATGGAAAATCGACCACCCAAAGCGGTTTAAATGTATCTTTATTTCGAAGACCAAGTTGACTTGCTATCTCCAGGCGAAGTCCGCCAAGGGCATTTAAAATAGTATTTTTATCGCCCGACAATACTAAAATTAAATCACCGGCAGTTGCGCCAACTTTATCTGCCCATTCTTTTAAATTATCCTGCGAATAGAATTTGTCAACCGACGATTTAAAACTACCGTCTTCGTTGCATTTCACGTAAACTAATCCTTTTGCTCCAATCTGTGGCCGTTTCACCCAGTTGGTCAATTTATCCAACTGTTTACGAGTGTAGGTTGCGCAACCTTTTGCACAAATTGCGCCGATAAATTCTGCCGAATCAAAAACACCAAATCCTTTCCCTTTTGTTTCGTTCGAAATATTGTTGATCAACATATCAAAACGAGTGTCGGGCTTGTCTGAGCCATAATTTTCCATCGCTTCGGAATAGGGCATCCAGGGGAAATCTTCGATTTCTATATTCAAGACTTCTTTAAACACATATTTTATAAGTCCTTCAAAAGTTTCCAAAATATCTTTTTGTTCAACAAACGACATTTCACAGTCAATTTGAGTGAACTCTGGCTGACGGTCGGCGCGTAAATCTTCGTCACGGAAACACTTAACAATTTGGTAGTAACGGTCGAATCCGCCAATCATTAAAAGCTGTTTGAAAAGCTGCGGTGATTGCGGTAATGCGTAAAATTCACCTTCGTTCATTCTCGAAGGAACTACAAAATCGCGGGCACCTTCCGGAGTCGATTTAATTAAAACAGGTGTTTCTGTTTCAATAAAATCCATTGCATTTAAGTAGCTTCGAACAGCGTGGGCCATTTTTGCGCGTAAAATTAAATTCTCACGGACAGTATTTCTCCTTAAATCTAAATAGCGGTATTTCATCCTGAGGTCGTCGCCACCATCAGTATTGTCTTGAATTGTAAATGGTGGTATTTCCGACGGGCTTAAAACCTTTATTTCGGTTAGGGCAATTTCAATTTCACCCGTTGGTATATTATTATTCTTGCTCGAACGTTCACGAACAGCACCGATTGCCTGGATTACAAATTCCCTTCCCAATTTATCTAACTCTTTTGCAACTGAATCAGCGGTTTCTTCATTAATTACCAATTGTGTAATTCCATAACGGTCGCGCAAATCAATAAAAGTCATAGCACCAAAATCCCGAATTCGCTGCACCCATCCGGCAAGGATAACTTTACTGTTAATATCTGCGATTCGTAGTTCGCCACAAGTATGAGTTCTGAACATGATTTCTTTTTTAATTAGGTTGCGAAAATAAGAAGATTTTCCCAATTTTATCCAGTCCAAATTACAGCTTTTTAAAATCAATTTATGATCGAACCATTTAACGATACGTATTTTATGAAGAAGGCTTTTGCAGAAGCATTAATAGCTTTCGAAAAAGGGGAGGTTCCGGTGGGGGCGGTTATCGTTTCGAGCGGGAAAATAATTGCCCGTGCACATAATTTAACCGAGACTTTAAACGACGTTACTGCACATGCCGAAATGCAGGCAATTACTGCCGCAGCTAATTTTTTAGGTGGGAAGTATTTGAATGATTGTGTTTTATATGTTACGCTTGAACCTTGCTCAATGTGTGCCGGAGCTTTGGGGTGGGCACAAATTGGTAAAGTTGTTTTTGGGGCTTTCGACGAAAAAAAAGGGTTTAAAAATAGGGCACCAAAATCGATGCACCCAAAAACAGAGGTAATTGGAGGGGTTTTACAAACTGAATGTAGCGAGTTAATGCAAGAGTTTTTTAAACAAAAAAGAGATTAACCAAATGTAAACTTTTTTACCCGGACCTGTTCAGGCTTGTTTTTCAATCAAAATAAAAAATATTATTAAACTTTATTAGATTTGTTGAATGAGAAGATTTATTACACTATTGATTGTTGCTTCAGTTTTAGTTGTTGGATGCCAATCGAAATACCACGGAGTTCCAAATGAATATCGCTCACTGCTTGATACAGCATATTTAAATGCCGGTGATAATGCTGAGCAAATTTTTGCGGCTTTGGAAAACAGTCCAAAAGAACAAAAAGAAGCCGCCGCATTTTTAATCGCTTTTATGCCGGAGAGCGATTTAAAAACGCTTTCTACAGCGTTTATTTCGGACCAAATAAAAGGTGCTTTTAGAGTTTGTGACGAGTTTGGGTGGTGTAAAAACTTGCCAGACTCTATTTTCCTGAATGAAGTTCTGCCCTATTTCAGTTTAGATGAAAACCGCGACAATTGGCGCGAAGATTATTACAACCGGTTTTCGAAGTATGTACAAAACTGTAAAACAATTTACGAGGCAATCGATTCGGTAAACTTGAATATTCGGGATGAACTTAATGTAGATTACAACACAAAAAGGAGCATTGTAAATATCAGTCCTTTTCAAGCTGAAAAAGAAAATATGGCAACTTGTACCGGTCTCTCGTTTTTGTTGGTTGATGCGTTTCGTTCGGTTGGAATTCCGGCGAGGTTAGCAGGAACGCCGCTTTGGACAAATATGCGGGGAAACCACAGTTGGGTGGAAGTTTGGATCGATGGCGAGTGGTTTTTTACCGAATATTACCCCGATGCATTAAACAAAAGCTGGTTTCTTGCTGATGCCGGAAAAGCTGACCCCGAAAAACCTGTCCATTGGATTTATGCCACTTCATACAAAACTACAGGTATGTATTTTCCACGCGTTTGGAAAAAAGATGCAAAAGATATTAATGGGGTAAATGTAACCGAACGTTACATTCGTTTATATCAGGAGCAACTATTGGGGCAAAAATTAAACGAAGATGAATTGTTGGTTGACGTTGTGCTTTACAAAAATCCCGGTTCTGAAAGTGCCGTCAACCGCGTTTCAGAAGAGATAACCGTTTGGAATGTCGATAAAAAAGTAGTGTTTGGTTTTACGCCAATGCCAACTGACGACTTGAACAAGTTTTTAATATTCAAATTGAAAAAGAATGTCAGTTACCGGTTTGAGTTTCCCGATGCCGAAGGAAATAAAAAATCGGAAACGATTGAATTTGGAAACGATCCTGATAAGATTGTCAAATTAATTCAGCAGGATTAGTTTTTATCCCAAAGGTTAGTAAATTCCTCCAACTCCATGTCCAAATCGTTACGGATAATTTTTCTCA
This sequence comes from Draconibacterium sp., assembly GCA_021648495.1. Classification (GTDB taxonomy): domain Bacteria; phylum Bacteroidota; class Bacteroidia; order Bacteroidales; family Prolixibacteraceae; genus Draconibacterium. The sequence continues at coordinate 35,622 of JAKIST010000001.1, read as the reverse complement.
ATAATCCTTTTGGTAAATCCTGGTTTCTATGAATTGGGATTGTTGTAATTCTACCGTCGTGATGCATAAGGCGGTGATGCGAACCATTTATGCGAATTACAACAAATCCAATGGAGACAAGAAATTTTAAGAATTTTTTTTCCAGAAATAATAGGCAAATGGGGCATGTTTGAAAATTAAATTGCTTTGGATTTTAATGATACCTGTAATTCCCTAAATCCTATAAAGCGGTTCGTCTCAGAAGTTTTTTCTTTTTCTTCATCAACACACATTTGAATTACCTCTTGAATATTATCTAAGGCTTCTTCGATCGTTTTCCCATAAGAGTGGCACCCCTTAAAAACAGGACAACTTACAATGTAAAAATCATCTTCATCTTGTTCAACAATTATTGGGACATGCAAAATATTTGAATTAGTAATTTTCATTTTATTAATGTTTTATTTTGCGCAGAAAAAAAAGATTATACACAAAAGTAACCAATTTTTCTCATTTGCAAGTCAAGCTAATTATCAATCATTCTAAGCCAATTATGGTGAAAGTTTTTCAACTTATTAATAATTTGATTCATATATCACAAACCCAACTTTTTTCAAATCTTCCCAAAAACCGGGATAAGATTTTGTGATTACCATCGGTTCTTCAATTTGCAAATTAAACCCAGCCAAAACCATCGGTGCAAAAGCGAGTGCCATTCTGTGATCGTGATACGTTTTTATTATTGGGTTTTCTTCTTTTGAAATGATATCAATTTCACCATTCCAAGCCAATTCTCCATTTGCGGGTTCAGTTAATTTCGCCCCAAATTTTGCGAGCTCATTTTGCAATGCGGCAATGCGGTCTGTCTCCTTTATTTTTAGGGTTTTTAATCCTGTAAAATGAAACGAAATTTCCTTTGCCACACACAAACAAGCCATTGTTTGTGCCATATCAGGGTTTTCAATAAAGTCGAGAGTGAGTTTTTTGGGTACAATATTTTCTTTTTTAGAAAGTAAAACACCATTTTCCTTTTGAGTTGAAAAAACCCCAAATTGTCCGAACCAACTTACAATTTGAGCATCGCCTTGCAAACTTTTAAGTTGCAGGTTTTCAAGTAAAATTTCCCCCGATCCAAGCAAAGCTAAAATCTGGTACCAATACGAAGCACCCGACCAGTCTGCTTCAACCGTAAAATTCATTGGAAAATAATGCTGTTCGTTTATCGTAATCTCATTCGTTTTCCATTGATACTGGATGCCAAACTTGGCCATTAAATCCAAAGTGAGTTGAATATAGGAACGTGAAGTAATCCCTCCGGTTAGTTTTAATGTCAAGCCATTTTCAATGCTTGGTGCAATTAAAAGTAAAGCAGAAATGTATTGGCTCGAAATGCTGCCGTCCAATTCAATGGTTTTTCCTTTTAGGTGCGAACCAAAAATTTTGAGAGGCGGATAACCTTCATTATTGAGGTACTCAATTCTTGCACCCAACTGAATTAATGCATCCACTAAAATTCTGATGGGGCGTTGTTGCATTCGTTCCGAACCGGTGATTTCCCATTCGCCTACAATTTTTGATAAAAATGCGGTGAGAAAACGCATGGCAGTTCCGGCGTGCCCAATATTAAATTTATTGGTATTTGATTTTAAGGCTGCGGCCAGAACTTTTGTGTCATCGCTGGCAGACAGGTTATTGAGCGGATACGGACTGTGGTTCGAAGCATTGATAATTAACGCACGGTTACTAATACTTTTCGATGCCGGTAAATTAATGCTACCGGTAATATCTTTCTTTTTTGCTGAAACCTGGTATCTCATTTTTTCCTCCGTGTAAACTGTGTGTCCTTTGTGGTTAAATATTGTAAATTTCGATAAAAATCCAATGCCTCAAAAATCAACTCTTTTTCGCAATTCTGGTTGATTTCTATTTTTCCAATTTCAGGAATTAGGGTGAAATTTATCCTTCCCGATTCATTCTTTTTGTCGTGGGTCATTAATTCAAAAAGTTGATCGTAGTCGCTTTTTTGAATTTCAAATTTCCCATAAACCCGAAGTAGCCAGTTGCTTATTTTCCCAACTTCATCCGATGGAAAATTGCATTTTCTCACAGAAAGGAAAAGCTCTGCAATCATCCCAAAAGCAACTGCGAAACCGTGTAAAATTGGCCGTTTTTGTTTCATCGCTAAACTTTCGAAAGCATGGCCAACGGTGTGCCCAAAATTTAATGCTTTTCGGATGTTGTTTTCGGTGAGGTCGTTGCTCACAAAATACTCTTTTATGTTGACCGAATGTTTGATAATTTCTTGCAGCAAGTTGTAATCGATATTTTCAAAATCGAAATTCTTCAATTCAGCTAAATGTTTGGTGCTATATATTAGTCCGTGTTTTATCATTTCTCCAAAACCGGAAATAAAGTTTTCTTTGTCGATGGTTTTAAGGAAGTCGGTGTTTATAATTACGGCAACCGGCTTTTTAAAAGTACCGACTTCGTTTTTTAATCCATTGAAATTGATTCCCGTTTTTCCTCCTACCGAAGCATCTACTTGCGAAAGTAGTGTTGTTGGCACATTTAAAAAATCGATTCCACGTTTGAAAGTTGTTGCTGCAAAGCCGGACAGATCGGTTAACATTCCACCACCAATATTGATTAGGAGCGATTTTCTGTCTCCTCCATTTTTAGATAGAAATTCCCAAATTTTTGCAACAGACTCAATTTTTTTGTTTCTTTCGCCTGCCGGAACAACTACCTTTTTTATTCCATTTAAAATAAAAAAATCGTCAAACTTCGAAACCCATATTTGATTGACAGTTTCTTCTGTGGCCAAAAAAACTTTACCGTTTGGATATTTTTCAATCCACTTGCTCAATTCTTTTTCAATTAATCGGCTGTAAATTATTTTTGAATAAATTGTTGAATTTCCCATAAGTAGCTGCTAAATTGCGCTAAAGTTACAATAAATTTGATTTTGAAAATTTGATTCTCGATTACGTACCCATTTCTTAGAAATTTAATAACGAATAATGAAATTCAATAATAAAAAACAAGCCACAAAATTCAAGCGGATTTTCTTTATCGTAAGTATTTTAATCGCACTCAGTGCGCTGGCACTTTTCCTGTTCGATTATAATTTTTATGGACTGGCATGTGTTGGGGTGTTTTCCCTCTGGTTTCTCTATTTTCATGTGGCTGATTATAAGTTTATCGAATTCAGTACCGAAAACAATAAAGTAATTCTACGCTATTACAAAGCCGTTGGTTTTGGGAAAGGGGAATATAGTTCTATTGAATTTCCGCAAGAGATGTTACAAAAAGTTTATTTTGAGAATTCTATGTTTGGTAGAATGTCGGATTTGACTTTTATCGTTAAAACAAAGCGTGGCATTGCCGAATATCCATCAGTAAGTTTATCTGCGGTTTCTTTGGAAGAACGCAGAAAAATGCAGGAAGTTTTGCACGAAATAGTACACCAATAATATTTGCCCCACACCAAAACATGAGTGAAAAATTAAGGTATAAAATTGCACTTTCATTGATTCCCGGAATTGGCGGTATTCTTGCCAGAAACCTGGTAGCTTATGTTGGAAGTGTTGAGGGTGTGTTTTCCGAACCGTTAAATGCGCTGGTTAAAATTCCCGGAATTGGTGAAGTAAATGCAAGACGGATTAAAAATTCGAATGTGCTCGGAAAAGCGGAAAAGGAAATACAATTCATTCAAAAACATAAAATTGATACTTTTTTTTATACCGACAATAATTTTCCACGCCGGCTGAGAAATTGTGTTGACGCACCAATCCTAATTTATTCAAAGGGGAAAATAAATTTCGATGAACAACGTGTGATTAGTATTGTGGGAACTCGCAACGCAACTGATTATGGGAAACGGGTTTGCGATGAATTGGTTCAACAGTTTTCTGAGCGGAATTATAAGGTTCTTGTAATTAGTGGCCTGGCTTATGGAATAGATGTTCAAGCACATAAATCGGCGGTAAAATATAATGTTCCAACGGTTGGTGTTGTGGCTCACGGATTAGACCGTTTGTATCCCGCTTTGCACAAAGAAACGGCCAAACAGATGCTTGCAAATGGCGGTTTGGTTACCGATTTTACCAGTGGTACAAAAATAGAACCGCCCAATTTCCTTCGCCGCAACCGCATAATTGCGGGCCTGGCAGATGCCACAATTGTTGTAGAATCGGCTGCAAAAGGTGGGGCGCTAATAACGGCAGATATTGCTTCTTCGTATAATCGCGATGTTTTTGCTTTTCCGGGCCGGGCAGGTGATGTTTATTCCAGGGGATGCAATCAATTAATCAGAAATAACGGAGCAACTTTAATTGATGGAATTGATGATTTGGAATATTTTATGGCTTGGGAAAACAACTCAAATGAAAAAAATATTCAACCCAGTTTATTTGTTGAGCTGAATGAACAAGATCAAAAAATTGTTGACCTCCTTCAAAAAGAGGGTGAGCTTTTTATCGACCAAATTTCGGCAGAAATAGGATTGACTGCTAGCAAAGTATCTGCTATGTTGTTACAATTAGAATTTAAAAATGTATTGGTTGTAAAGCCTGGTCAAATATATAAGTTGAGGTAGTTGGTTGATTTTGTTACTTTTGCGCCACGAAGTATCTGGTGGCTGTGATAGTAATTGAACCACAAGCATTTTGTAAAAGAGAGGGGTATTATTGTTTTGTAAATAAAATTGTTAGATGAAGAAGACATTTGAAGAACTCAAAATAGCAAAGTCGATATTAAAATCGTTAAACGATATTGGTTTTGTTGAGCCAACTCCAATTCAACAACAAGCAATTCCCATAATTAATTCGGGGATGAATATTGTTGGCGTAGCACAAACCGGAACAGGAAAAACGGCTGCTTATCTTTTGCCATTATTGACAAAATTGAAAAAACCGGAAGGAAAAGATCCGAGAGTGGTAATTATTGTTCCAACCCGCGAACTTTCTATCCAGGTTGGTGAAGATATTGCAGAACTTACTACCTATTCAGAATTGAGGCATGCCGCAATTTTTGGAGGAATTGGATGGACAAAACATGCTGCTTTGTTGGAGCCCGGAATTGATATTTTGGTTGCCACGCCAGGACGAATGTGGGAATTGTACCAGTCGGGAGCGTTAACTTTGAAAAAGGTGAAATACCTTGTTATTGATGAAGCCGATCGAATGTTGGATCTGGGGTTTCTGCCGCAGCTAAAACAGTTGCAGGAAGTTATTCCATCGAAACGCCAAAACCTTTTGTTTTCTGCTACTTTTCCAGAAAGTATCCAAGCTCTTTCGGAGGAGTTTTTAGATCATTATAAAAAACTTGAAATTGCACCTTCGGCAACTCCGGTCGAGAAGGTTACACAAATCGCATATCGTGTACCCAATTACCGTACAAAGCTGAATTTGATTGGTGCTTTAATGGAGGACGAAGAGACTTTTAAGAGGGTCGTTATTTTTGTGAAAACAAAAGAACACGCCGAAGGGGTTTTTAAAGTTGTTCAACGTAAATCTTCGGGTGAAACACGGATACTTCATTCGAATAAAGGACAAAATGCCCGGATAAATTCGATTCAGGCTTTTAAAGGTGGCGATGTCCGGGTTTTGGTAACAACCGATGTGTCGGCGCGGGGAATGGATGTAAGCCAGGTTAGCCATGTAATTAATTTCGATATCCCCAACGATTACGAAGATTACATTCACCGAATTGGACGGACTGCGCGGGCAGGGAATAAAGGCGACGCAATTACTTTAGTTGACCCCTCGGACGAGTGGCACTGGAGCAAAATTGAAGAGATGATCCGCATGGAAATTGACCTCTTGGAACTGCCTGAAAATATAGGAATTATTGAAACTGAATTTGACGAAAATCAGGAGCAACTTCGGGAAATCGACAAACAAAAGAAAATAGACGATCCCACTTATAAAGGGGCTTTTCATAAAAAGAAAAATATATTCTCATCGAAACGTTCGTACGATGATAAATTTGCAAGGACCCGGGAAAGGCAGAAAAGAAAAAAGAGACGGTAGCATATCATTGTCATTTCGAAGGAAGAATGACTGAGAAATCTGTAGCTTGGAAAGATTTTTCTCTGTTAGCTGACGGATTTGATATGACAACTCTTTTTAATTGACCACTGTGTTTTTCGTTACGCATCTATTGGTTTCAATCCATTTAGTGCTTTAAAACTGAATTTTATTCTAACTTCATTGTTGCGCCATCCGGGACAGGGAGAATCCTTTCTCCCTGAATTTAGTTGACTTAGGAAAGTCAACTTCCCGAAAAAAATGCGATTGAAAATTACATCATGCGCAACAAAAGCGAGGGTTTCGCTTCAAGCGAAGCCCTCGCTCAAATTTTTAAAGTTCTGAAGAAATTAAACGATCCAAAGTTTGAAACAGCTTTTCTTTTGTTTTTAGAAGATGTTGGTATTCAGGTTTCCTAAAATACTTTAGAATGAAATATCTGTTGCGGCCAACGGTTTTTCGCAAAAGAATATACCATTTAAAAGCAATTTTTCCGGCAAAAGGCATACTGACCAAAAGTGCTATTTTAATCCAAACTCCTTGAATCAACATCGAAAGGGCGAGTAGTTGAAGCAGATAAATTATAGGAAAGAGAATAATTCCAAAAGCCAATGCGAAAGAACTCCAAAACGAACGATCTTTTATTTTTCTACGAATTATTATATCGGAAACAAAAAATGGAATGGCATTTAACAGAAAGCCAAAAGCAAAAATAGGTAAGCCAATAAGTAAAATTAATTTATTTATGGCAATTTGTAATACATTGTTTTTTGAGTTTTCAACCAACCAACTTCTAATTTTTAATTTCTTGATTAAAGCATCGTAATCTTTTAATTCGTTAATTAAATTATCTATCTCTTCTGGTTTTTCGTTCTCTAAACCGTCCAGTTTTTTTGCCAATATTTTATCTGATTTAAACCGATTTACGATCGACATTTTTTTGTTTTGTCTTTTCAGGAAATGGAGGCCGTAAAAGTCTCTTATTTTTTCAAAGTTGCGGTAATTTGTTTGGGTCTCGAAATGGAGTACAAGCGTTTTAACGCTTTCGGATATTTTATTGCGTAACGATAATGTTGCCGAGTTTTGATTCTCTTTGTACTCGTCTAAAAAATTGTTTACTGGAATGGGATCGCCAAAAATTACAATCAGGTTTCGGTTGAATTTCCAGTAACTGCTGTAATAAATCCCTGTGGGAATAATTTGAATATCGAGATTGTGGCCGGTTTTTTCTTCTGCCATAAAAACAATGCGGGGCACTGCTTTTGTATGAGAGAGTAATTGTCGTTTACCTGAATGGGTAGCTTCGGGGAAAAGTGCCAGTGCGGAATTATTTTCCAACACTTTTATGGAGTTTGCAAAAGTCTCATCGTTTTTTACAAGCTTATCTTTCCCATCGCGCAGCCGATACACAGGTATAATTTTCATGAACCTCAGAATAAGGATGACCGTTTTATTTTTAAAAATATCGGCACGTGCCAGCCAAACCGGCTGATACTTTGTATTCAATAAAACAGCCATTGGATCGCTGAGGGCATTTTGGTGGTTTGGTGCAAACAAGATTGGTTTGTCCCTTGGGATTTTATCCTTTCCAATTACAATCGTTTTATTGACGATTATCCAATCTATAAAGCGAACATACTGTTTCAGAACCCAGTAACCTAATGACCATTTTTCGTATTTCATAGTGATTAGTTAAGAAGTTAGTCTTTTTACCTGTGTAATTTTAAAACTGTTTTGTTGCTATCTAATAGTTTCAAAACTTTAGAAGTTGTAAAACTCGGGTTGAAAATAGAAAATCAATTTGAGAAATCATAAAAAAACCGGATACTTAGTAATTTAAGTTATCCGGTTTTTTCGACTATTTTAAAAGCTATTAATTCCCAAAAAGTAATTTTCTCATTTTGGCATGAATATCGGTATTTTTCATGATTCCAATAAATTCTTTGGCTCCGGGGCCATAAGCAAAAATTGGCACCATAACTGAAGTGTGTCCTCCGGTTGGGTATCTTGCTTGTACAATACCTTCTTCAATACTTCCCCCGGTAATTGCCATGCCCCCTGTTTCGTGGTCGGCAGTAACAACAACTAATGTTTTCCCATCTTTGGCAGCAAATGCTAGCGCTTTACCAATTGTTTGGTCAAAGTCAAGCATCTCTTCAACAATGTAAATTGTGCTTCCAGCATGTCCTCCCCAATCAATTTGCGAACCTTCAACCATTAAAAAGAAACCCTTGTCGTTTTTGCTTAAAATATTAATTGCTGTTTTTGTAGAAACAGGTAACATATCTCCACGTTGTTCCATTCTTCCCGCATCTCCATCTGCCGTAAGAGCAACCAATTTACCTTTTTTTACTTTCGAGATTTTATCTAAATCTTCTTCGTAACGATACCCTTTTTCTTTTAATTCTTCAACCAGATTTCTACCATCTTTCCTTTGTGTAAAATGTGCTTTTCCTCCACCAATAAAAACATCAATGTCGGTTTTTAAGAAATCGGCAGCAATCTCTTCGTACATGTTTCTTTGCGGTTGGTGCGCAATAAACGATGCCGGAGTTGCATGTGTAATTGTGGAAGTAGAAACCAATCCGGTAGCTAATCCGTTTTCTTCTGCCTCTTCTAAAATGGATTTAACCGGCTTATTATTTACGTCAACACCAATTGCTCCATTGTTCGTCCTTACTCCTGTGGAAAGTGCTGTTGCGCCTGCCGCCGAATCGGTAATGTAATTGTCTGCCGATTGTGTTTTTGAAAAACCAATGTATTTACAATTTTCAAGAAACAGGCTACCTTTGTTCGCTGTAATTCCTGAGAATATATGCGAAACTCCCATTCCATCTCCAATTAGAAAGATTATATTTTTGGGCTTTTCAGATTTAAATTTTTGAGTGAATGTTTTTACTTTATAAGTTTCCCCACCGAGGTAAGTTTTTTCTGTTTCCTCCACTTTTGCATCCAGATACGTATCTTGTGCAAAAGAGGTAAATCCAGCTCCAATAATTAGTATTAAAATCGTTAATTTCTGAATCATAATTAATTGTTTATTTTGAATGAGTAAAAATAAGCAGTTTTTTGATATTAAAATATTTAATGTTTAAAATTGCATGAATGAGTTCTAAATGTTAAGGGATGATTACTATAAAATTCTTGTCTAACTTTAGACAACCTCTATTATTAAGGATAAACTCTATTTGAATTTTTTCAATTCTTTTTCCCGGATATTTACATCAAGAGAAAAAGTGGTTCCTTCTTTATTTGAATTTATTGATATTACATTCATAACTATAAAATTTCTTCCGCTTTTTTTCTTGAAATATGCGCCAAACGAATAAATTTTGAAAATGAGATTGCACTATTTTTTTGAAGGTAATCAATCAAGAATTTCTCATCTTCAGAATAAGTAAAATGAATTCCCCGGGTACTTTTTTGTTTCTTCCACACTTCAATTTGTATTTTATGGGCAAGAATGTTTTCATCAGCACATCTAATGTAAGCCAACCATTTGCCCATTTCATTTTTTGCAAAATGAGGTTTTTGTTTGCTGGGTGCAATTTGGATTTCCAAAACTGTTTTCCCCTCAACATGCCATTGCTTTGTTAAAAACGTAATTGGCGGATTGCTGAATATTTTTGCTGCAGCTTCAACCATGTAAAATTCCTCATCGCTTGTAATGCCCGTAATTCTACCATTATCTTTTACTCCAATTAATAGCCTTCCTCCATCTGTGTTAGCAAATGCAACCAACGATTTCGCAATTTTTCTCGAATCTTTTATGCAGTACTTAAAATCCTGCTGTTGGTGTTCTCCCTCTTCAATTAGATTGTAAAGATGCGTGCTCAACTTAATTTCTTTTTCTTTTCACGAGAACAGAATTGTATAGTATTTAGGTATTGTAAAACAATAACTACTCCTTTTTAACTTGTTCTTTTGCTTTTTATCTTCTTTGCTAAATCTTTGTATAAACATGGCTATACGCAAATTTATCAAGTTGCTAAAAACCAAAAAAACTTCGTTAAATTTGAAGCATTTATTATTTTACAAAGCCTTAGTTCTTGCTAATCGATAAATTATTTGCATTTTATTGACAATAGAATCGATTGTAAAAATGATTGTTGCAGAAAGCTATAAAAAGTAGGTTAAAACCTATTTTGAAAATAATTTTGAGACAAGCTTGAAAAATTGAAATGTTCTAACCTTTCGAATTAAGCATTTTTAATAGCTCTTTTTCATGTTGATTCTCTTCTTTTCCGATTTGAATTGCCTCCGGGATTTCTTTTCCAATTTCGTTGTAATTTATTTGCGCTCTTTGTTCGCCCAGTTCCATTTGTTTTAGTCCAAAAGTAAGCCCAAAAAATAGTGCCATCCAATAAAATTTAAGAATATCCCAACGGCTGGGCCCTACTTCCCTGCCACTATATTTCATCCATATTTTATAATGCTGTAATTCGTCATCGGCAATTGAATTTAGTATCTTTTTATTCTTTTGGTTCGTAGTTTTTCTGGCCAACCTTTTATAAATATGGTATTCGGTTATCTCGTTTCGCTGCGCTTGTACTATTTGTTTTCTTACTAATGGAGTTATCGTTTTCATTTCAGTATATTTAATTTTTATTTTAACCATTCAAAAGTAAGGTAATGTTCGGCACTCATCCCCAATGTTTTGTACGTTTCTTGTGCAACAGAATTCGATTTGTCGGCATATAACCGAATGCCGTTTAATTTTTGATTGGACAAAACTTGTTCTTTAATGTGTGCGTACATGTTTCGGTACACACCTTTTCGTCTAAATTCGGGCAAAACATACACCGATTGAATCCATAAAATTGTTCCATTTCGCCAGTCGCTCCATTCAAAAGTAGTTAACAACGAGCTCACCACTTTTCCTTCTATTTCAGCTACATAATATTGTCCTTTCGTGTTGTCTGTCAAAACTGCCGAAACTCCTTTTGATACGGTTGGCATATTTAATTCAATCCCTTCAGTTTCGCTGGCCATTCGAAGCTGAAAATCAACAAGAGGACCTACATCTTTTAATGTTGCTTTTCTAACAATCATAGAATAATATCTTTGATAAAAATAGAAATCCGGATAAAACAATTCACACTTGTACAAAAAAGTGGGATTAAAAACATTAAAGGCGTTTTTAGGATTACAATTAATGAACTTCTTTCTTGTGGGAAATTGGGAAAAATATTTCTGAACAGGTTAAAAATTAAGGTTTAATCCTGTCCATTATATCTTCAATTTTAATTCTTTCTTCTGCTAATAGAACAAGCTGAAGCTTTTCTTTTTCGAGCAATTCGCTAACTTTTGGCCCTACCTCACCAGTAATAACAGTAGTTACATCTTCTTTTATTAGGAATTTGACCAATTGAGTACCACTGTTTTCTCCATCTTTGTATGGATTTCCAATAATAGAATATTGGTTTTTTTCGACATTAAAGATTACGACATTCTCACACTTTCCAAAGCGTAAATCGAGGAGCGATTTTTCGGTCTTCCCTGTTGATGTAATTGCAAATTTTTTTTTCATTTTTTATAGTATTGTTTTTAAAAGTAACAAATTAGTTAGAATAAGTTTTAAATCGATCAAATATTTAATTCTTCCCAGAATTCAACAGCTCGTCGGATGTGTGGAATTACGATGGTTCTACCCACAACATTTGCAACTCCAAATATTTCAAAAACTTCATCGCTTGTAACTCCTTGCTCGAAACATTTCTCAAGGTGGTATTTAATACAGTCGTCGCAGCGAAGTACCATTGAAGTTGCTAAAGAGTTATAAACAAATAAGCACTCGATTTCTACTTGTTCTTTTGCTTTTTATCCTCTTTGAAAAATTCTTTTAATAGAACCACTATTTACAGATTTTTCAACTCGCTAAAAAACAAAATATCTATGCATAAAACAAGCGTTTATTAATTTACAACTCCTAACCTAACATTTTCTTAGTTTTAGTGCTCTGCGCACCTTCCTGATAAGTTATGTGCCGAGGCTGTAAATACCTTTCGTAACTTTGTTGCTATATGCTAAAATCCTTTCGTTCATTTTTGCCCTGTACCCATTAAAATCATTTGCGACTTTTTCCGTTTTTCTTTTTTTTTTAATATTGACCATTCAGTTCGTTTTACAAATTGCCGAATAATTTAAGTTCGAAAATATTAATAAATTATTTCTTTTAGTTCATTTTTATAAAAAAGGATTTTTCTGAACCAATGCACGGGCATAAAACCATTATATTTGGAGAATTATTATAAAGGTTGAAGTCGTTCGAGAACTTTTTTTTGAATACAATTTTTGTATATTTATGAGTCTTTATAATCTTTTGTATTTTTAGTACTTTTCTAAATTTGTTGAAAAAATAAATCTTAAAATTATTTGCAATGTCAGGTCACAATAAATGGTCGTCGATAAAACACAAAAAAGGAGCTGCTGACGCGAAACGCTCTAAAATATTTTCTAAAATTTCCAAGGAAATTACAGTTGCAGCCAAAATGGGCGGAACAGATATAGAATCGAACTCGCGTTTACGGGTTGCCGTGCAAAATGCCAAAGGGCAAAATATGTCGAAAGATGTAATAGAGCGGGCCATAAATAAGGCTGAGAAAGATGCTTCCAGTTTCGAAGAAAATACTTTTGAGGGATATGGTCCGGGTGGAATAGCAATTTATGTTGAGTGTTTGTCGGATAATAATAATCGGACAGTGAGTAGTGTACGGGCGGCATTCTCAAAGGCTGGAGGACAGTTGGGGACCAATGGTTCGCTAAGTTTTTTATTCGACCGGAAAGGCATATTTGTGATTCATATTTTGGAGAACTTTGATTTGGAAGAATTTGAGCTTGAGATGATTGATGCTGGCGCAGAAGATATTGAGAGAAATGAAAACACAATTATTGTAACCACCGCTTTTGAAGATTTTGGCAGTGTGTCGAAAAAATTGGCAGAGATGAAAATTGAGCCTGAAAGTCAAGAGTTGGATCGTATCCCGAACAATACGAATTCACTGAGTATTGAGGATGCAAAAAAAGTGCTGCGTTTGGTCGAAAAACTTGAAGACGACGACGATGTGCAAAATGTATTTCACAATTTGGAAATTACGGAAGAGCTGGAAAATAGTTTGTAGGTTAATTGTAGTTGTTTATTGTATTTTGGTTCTGAGGGAGAGCTTTAAAAAAGCTTTAAACTGAATTTTTAACAAGACAAAAAGAACAGACTATTCACATTAATATCGATTTTATCAGTTCTTGCAAGCTTTAACCCGACAACCAACAAGATGAACGACATGGAAGGCAAAAAGAATATAACTCAAAACACTCCATTAAATAACGATACTGTACCAAAAGTGACATGGATTGGTGGCACTTTCTTTTTTTCTGACAACCCGGATGAAACAAAAGAATGGTAAGCTAAAAATTGGGGGTTCGAAGACAATGAATGGGGGGCAAGTTTTGAATTTAGAAATGCCAACCGGCCTGACGAAATTAATTACCTCCAGTAGGGTCCTTTCAAAAAAGGAAGTGAATATTTTGTTCCGTCAAAAAAAGAATTTATGATTATTTACAGGGACCAGAATATTGTTGGACTTGTAACCTGATTAATTCATGAATTAATCAGGTTAGTGAAACATTTAAAATAACTTCCTCATCCTGACTTGTTCTTTTTTCCTTTTTCTTCGTTGAGATTTTTCGCCATAGTTACGGCTATACCTCAAAATATCGCCTTGAAAAAGAAAAAAATATCTTCGTCAACTTCGATGAACTTATTCTGAAAGTTTCACTTATATTTGCACTCTCAATTCAATAAATACGATGAGGATTCTTTTTCTTTTCATTATAATTATATTTGCCGGCCTGCAAGGATTCGCTCAAACAACAATTTCCGAGGAAATTTCCGGGGAGGTCAAACAACCAACTATTTTGCAAAATCTTCATGTAAATCAAGATCCACGGCTCGAAAAAATGTTGAATTGGCACATCGAAAAAAATTTCAAAAAAGATGGAATAGATGGATATCGGGTCGAAATATTCTTCAGTTCAGAATTAGATGCATTGGCCCAGTCTAAAAGTAAAAAAATTGCGTTTTTATCAATGTACCCAGAGTATGTCGTTCATATAATATACGAGGCTCCAAATTTCAGGGTGAGAATTGGAGATTACAGAACAAAAAATGAAGCTTTAAAACTTCACAAAAGAATTGAAAGGAACTATCCGATGGCTTTTATAGTTCCTGATAAAATTAAATTTCCTTTGCTGAAATAAATAAATTATGAGTGACCAGATTAAGCACGAATGTGGAATTGCCTTAATACGTTTGTTAAAACCGTTGGTATATTATCAGGAAAAATATGGTACCTGGCAATACGGATTAAACAAATTGTACCTATTAATGGAGAAACAGCACAACCGTGGACAAGATGGTGCCGGTGCGGTGTGTGTAAAAACAAATTTAGAGGCGGGAAATACGTATATCAGCCGATTCCGTTCGGTGCAGCAAAATCCAATTATCGATGTTTTTAACCAGATAAATGAACCCCTGCAGCAAGCGCAATTGAATAGGGATGAAATAGATAGTGCTGATTGGGCGTATAAAAACTTTCCTTTTGCAGGAGAGTTATATTTGGGCCATTTACGGTATGGTACTTTTGGTAAAAACAGTATAGATTTGGTTCACCCGGTGATGCGGCAAAATAATTGGAAATCGAGGAATTTAGTGCTCGCCGGAAATTTCAACCTCACAAATACCGATGAATTATTTAAGGTTTTGGTAGATTTGGGCCAGCACCCAAAAGCATTTACCGACACGGTAACAGTACTCGAAAAAGTGGGGCATTTTCTCGATGAAGAAAATCAGTTGTTGTTTAGAAGGTATAAAAATGAAGGTGCTATTAACAACGAGATTTCAAGCCAAATAGAGAAAAATTTAGACATTCAAAATATACTTGAACGTTCTACCAAAGATTTTGATGGCGGTTACACAATAGCCGGTCTAATTGGGCATGGTGATGCTTTTGTTGTGCGCGATCCGTGGGGGATTCGACCAGCCCATTATTATTTCGATGATGAAATTGTTGTGGTTGCATCGGAGCGTGCAGCTATCCAAACTGTAATGGATGTTGGTGTTGAAGAGGTAAAGGAAATTAACCCCGGCGAAGCGCTGATTGTTAAAAAAGATGGTTTGATAAGCAAGCAAATGATCCGGGTCCCGCATAAAAAAACATCTTGCTCGTTCGAGCGAATTTATTTTTCGCGGGGTAGCGATAAAGATATTTACAAGGAACGAAAAGAGCTGGGGCGTTTAATTTGTCCGGCAATCCTGAAATCTATCGATTACGACTTTGAGAATACCGTGTTTTCATATATCCCAAATACATCGGAAACCGCATTTTATGGAATGATTGAAGGGGTAAGAAGCTATTTGGTTGATTGGAAAATAGATGAAATTGAAAAGAGGAACGGGTCGTTGACCAACGAAGATATTAAGCGGATTATTTCTTTTGAACCAAGAGTTGAAAAAATCGCCATTAAAGATGTGAAACTTCGGACTTTTATTGCCGATGATGCCAGCCGCAACGATTTGGTAGCACATGTTTACGATGTTACTTACGGTGCAATTAGAAACTATAAAGATACCCTTGTAATTATCGACGATTCAATTGTCCGTGGCACCACCTTGAAAAAGAGTATCCTTAAAATCCTGGACCGGCTAAAACCGAAAAAAATCATTGTGGTTTCTTCTGCCCCGCAAATTCGTTACCCCGATTGTTATGGTATCGACATGGCGCGGTTGGATAAATTTATTGCTTTTAATGCCGCAATCGAGTTGTTAAAAGATCAGGGGAAAGAGTCTGTAATTCAAGATGTGTACATGAAGTGTAAAGAACAGCAGCATTTGTCAAAAGAAGAAATGGTGAATTATGTTCGCGAGATTTACAAACTGTTTACCCCCGAAGAAGTTTCGGCAAAAATAGCCGAATTGTTAAAGCCCGAAGATTGCAATGCGGAAGTTGAAATTGTTTATCAATCAATTGAAAACCTGCATAAAGCTTGTCCCAACGATTTGGGCGATTGGTATTTTACGGGAAATTACCCAACGCCGGGCGGAAACCGGGTAGTAAATGGTTCGTTTATTAATTTTGTTGAAGGGAAACACGAACGGGCATATTGATTTCAGTTTCTGTAAACCACTGAAAAACAGGATGTCCAGCCATTAAATTTTATTCAACTTCAGGCCACTCTTCGTCATCCTTACTTTTTATATAAGTTTCAATGTGCCGGTCAACCTTAACATCGTAAATATCTTTGATGGTAAGAATTATCCCAGTTTCCAAAACATTCCCAAATCTTGCGTTATTAATAGTTCCAAAAGTTTTCATCGATGGCGACAAATTCATGTAAGCATTAATTAGTGGAGGAATATTTTCTCCAAATAACCTCACATTTTGCGTGAGGATTTTATAATCTTCTTTGTAGTTCTCGCCAACAAAAAGTTTTTCCATGGCTTCCACATCAAAATCGAATTCAACCGGAACCTTTGGATAAACCAGATTCTCTTTATCCCTAAAATATTTTCTGAAAAAATATTGAAGTAAGTTTCGGGCTTTGGTGTGGAAGTGCATATACATTGTAATCTTTCCGAAAAAATATTTAATCTCAGGATGGTTAACAATTAATGCACCAAGTCCGTCCCAAAGATTATCCAAGGCGAAAAGTGCTTTGGCTCCTGCTTTACTCGATTGGTACGCTGGTTGAACAAACGAACGGCCTAATTCTAATGTGTAAGGTAAATAGTCGTTCACAAACGTCTCCGAAAATGTAAAAAGACGGGAGGTCGCCAAATGGACAGCTCCGTTTTCATCTTTTGGGGCTTTTCCGCACAGTAAATAGCGGTATCCTCCCAAAATCTCTTTTGCATCCGGATCCCAAACAATTAGTTGTTTGTAAGGTATTTCATCAGTATCGTAATTATCGATGTCTGTTTCTTTACCAGTGCCGCCACCTGCGTCCCGAAAAGTAATTTCACGCAATCGGCCAATTTCGTGCATAATTGAAGGCGAATCGTGATAAGTTACGATATATATTTCGTTTCCACCTTTATTGGTTTTTCTTAGTAGTTTTTCAGGGGTCAATTCGGCGTAAATCTCCTCTCTTGGCAGAGGCGCTAATATTTCTTTCATTTACGTTTTTTTTTTTGAACAATTGAATACAAAATTATAAAAATCTAACAAAGGTTGGTTGTTGAGCGATCATTTATTTATAAACTTAAATTACGGCTGTAATTGGTAAACTTGGTTTTTTACCCAATCGGCCCAATCTTTATGTGTTTTTGAGTTGTCGAAGGTGCTGAAAGGAATGGGTTTTCCAAAATAAATATGGATTTCAGAGTTTCTGTGTTTCATCGTTTCATCAGGAAGGAAAAACATTTCCAAATTCCATTTTATACGGAAAAATTTCCTGAATTTTGCTATTCGATAGAAACGGTCTGAATTTCTACCTCCAATAAATATTGGAACAACATCGCGTTTGTGTTGTATTGATTTGGAGATGAAGTGTTTTTTCCATTCCAAATCAACAATATTTCCTTTTATTTTTCTTGAAGCCAAACCTGCAGGAAAAATTAGAATTTGAACATCAGAATTATAGGTTTCGGTTAGTAAGCGGGCAACTTCCCTGCTATTTCCTCCGTGCTTGTTCACAGGAATGAACATGGGGGCCAGGTTCGGGATATTCATTAAAATATCATTGGAGATAAACTTTAATTTTCCCAGTTTTTGATCCACGTATTTCATCAGTAGCATCCCATCGAAACCCCCAAGTGGGTGATTGCTTGCAAAAATGAACCGGCCTGAATCCGGAATGTTGTCTAACCCGTGTATGTACTCGGTTACATTGAATTCGGAAACCACTTGTTCTACAAAATCTAATCCAGTTAGATGTCCGTTCCGTTTTAAAAAATCGTTTAAAAATTCGATGTGCAAAATACGGTTGATATATCGGTAAACAAAGCCGGGAATGGCTTTGGCCAGTCCAGGGCTTTTCCCTGCAAATACCTCTTTTATATCTATTGGTTTGAATTTCCCTGAATTATTCTCTTCCACTTTTCAAGATTTTAATAAAATAATATCTCGTGGCTCGCCACGTGATTCTATATATTCTCCCCTGACATTCAGGGGAGATGTCCCGGATAACCGGGACAGTGGGGTGAAATAAAGAGAATTCGATATCCTGCTGTTTTGCCGAAATAAAGTTGGCTGGATACTTTTTTCAAAGCCACGGAGATAGTCAACTTTAAGAATTTTCTTTATTGGGCAATTAAGCAAAAAATGGGCATAAAATAAAACATAACTCATTTAATATTGAGATCGAAGAATTGAAATTTTAATGTAGGCTTTTTTTATTTTTCCAAATCGTGAAGTTACTCTATTTATTAACGTCAAAAGGCGAGTTATTAACGGGTGTTAATTACTTTCTTTTATTTGTTTAATTGCCTGTAATTATGAGTTTTAGTGAAGATAAATTAGTTATTTTTTAAAGATTTCAACATTGTTCCAACATCTTTTCAACAAAATTTGGCCATGTAAGAGTGTAGAAGATAGTGGAATAGAATGGAATAGATTGTCAAATCTTGTAATATTTTTTACTTTTACCGTTAGTAAATTAAGATTATTAGGAACATGATTGAATTTGCAGGTACATTTAAAGCAACCATCGACGACAAAGGACGTATTGTCCTTCCATCTACTTTTAAAAAAGAGATGGGCGAATTTGCTTTGAAACCGCTCGTTTTAGGGATGAGCCTGCATAAAGAATGTTTGGATATCCATCCCAATAAATACTGGCAAGAGCGTGTTGTCGCATTTAAAAGTACGCTCGATCCATTTGATGAGAACGATGATGCATTGCTCCAGTATTTTTATCAAAATTTTGTAAAAGTTACTATGGCTTCAAACGGAAGGATAAATATTCCGGCAGCTTATCTTAAATATGCAAACCTCGAAAAAGGTGTTGAATTTATTGGAATGGGTGAATCTATTCGTTTGCAGGCTGCCAAAGAATCGGGTGCAAGGGAAATGACGAGAGCCGAATTCCGGGAGAAATTGAAGCAAAAACGTAACAATAGCAAAGAGGGTAAATGACGCAAGTTTATCACATACCGGTATTGGCCAATGAAAGCATCGTTGGATTAAATCTTCAGCCTGGAGCTGATGTTGTTGATGCAACATTCGGAGGTGGCGGCCATTCCCGGCTTATTCTCGAAAATTTAGGGGACGACGGGCGGCTTTTTGCTTTCGACCAGGATGAAGATGCGGCAGGGAATATTATTGACGACCACCGCCTTTTTTTTATTCGTCATAATTTTCGGTACATCCAAAACTTTTTACAATTCTATGAGGTGAAAGAAGTGGATGCCATTTTTGCCGACTTTGGGGTTTCTTCTCACGACTTTGATGTTGCAGAGCGTGGTTTTTCCTTTCGTTTCGAGGGTGCTTTGGATATGCGAATGAACCAGGATGCGAGGACAGATGCAGCAAAAGTGGTGAATGGATATACCGAGCAGCAGCTAATTTCTATATTTAAAATGTATGGGGAAATAAAGAATGCACGAAGCCTTGCCTCCACTATTTGCAAAAAACGAAACGAAAAACCAATCAAAACTACTACTCAACTAAAAGAAATAGCATCGGAATGTGCACCCAAAGCAATCGAAAATAAGTATTTGGCGCAAGTGTTTCAAGCCTTGCGTATTGAGGTGAATGACGAAATGGAAGCCTTGAAAGAATTTTTACAAGCTTCTAAGCACTTGTTAAAAAAGGGTGGCCGTTTAGTTGTGCTTAGCTACCATAGTTTAGAAGACAGGCTGTGCAAGAATTTTATGAGGTCGGGGAATTTTGAAGGTTACGTGGAAAAGGATTTTTATGGGAATATTATTTCACCTTTTAAAACAATTAATAGAAAAGTAATTGTTCCCGCTGCCAAAGAATTGAAGGTCAACAGTCGTTCAAGAAGTGCAAAATTAAGAGTTGCAGAAAAAATATAATATGTCTGAAAAATCAAAAAACAGCAAGAAAACAGGTGGTATGAAACAGTATATTGGTGGTACCATTTTAACGGACGACCGGGTTACGAAACAATTGCCTTTTTTGTTGTTTCTGGCATTTCTCGGTATAATGTTAATTACCAACAGAAACTGGTCGGAGCGTACAATCAGGCAAATTGAAGTTTTGCAGGATACGCTTGACGAGCTACGTTCCGAATCTATTACCCTGTCGGCAAAACTTATGGATGCAAGCCGGCCCTCTGAAGTTGCGAAAAAAGTAGAAGACGCGGGAATTGGTTTACAGGAGCCCGTGAAGCCGCCACAAAAATTAATTATTCAAAAAAAATAATATACAGTGGGAATTCGAAAGACAATAATATCTCGTATAGCAATTGTGTATTTTGTGCTACTTCTGTTTGGGGCAGTTGTAGTTTTTAAAATGATTTCTGTTCAACAGATTAAAACCGAGAAATGGCAAAAGATTGAAGCCAATTTGAGCAAAAATACAATTGTTGTTGAACCGAGCCGAGGTAATATTTGTGCCGATGATGGAAGTGTTTTGGCAACTTCGGTTCCCGGATATTATGTTCGAATTGATTTGGCATCGGAAGGTGTTAAACGCGTTTATAATAACGAAAGCGATTCGCTGGCATTTTATCTTTCTTCAATGTTTAAAGACGGTTCGAAACAGCAATATAACAATAAATTAAACGCTGCATACCGCAATAAAAATCGTGGTTTTATGCTCACTCCACGAAAAGTGGATTACACAGAACTTCAGAAAATTAAAAAATTCCCAATTCTTCGGCGAGGTCGTTTTGGTGGCGGATTAATTATCAAGCAGGAAAATAAAAGGATTACCCCACTTGGAATGTTGGCTTTGCGAACAATTGGCAGCTTAAATAAAGGTGCATACGGTGGTGTGCACGGACCAATTGGCTACACAGGTTTGGAAGATGCCTACGAACCTTATTTAAAAGGGATAAATGGAATAAGCTACAAGCAAAATATTTCAGGAAGATGGGTAACCCGTACAGAAATTGAACCCGAAGCGGGCATGGATATTATTACGAATATTAATGTGAAAATGCAGGATATTGCTGAAAGTGCGTTGTATAAACAGCTCCATAAATCGAGTGCCGACTGGGCAACTGCAATATTAATGGAGGTGCAAACCGGGGAAATAAAAGCCATTGTAAACCTTGGTAAAGGGAACAACGATTATTACGAAAAAGATAATTATGCTTTAGGTGCCCGTGGTTGTTACGAACCCGGTTCAACCTTCAAATTGGTGTCGTTAATGGCTGCTTTGGAAGATGGCGTTGTTGATACCAGTGATGTTTTTGATACAGGGAACGGTGTGTGGTACAACAATGGACGGACCATTAAAGATTCTCATGCCTACGGAAAAATAACGGTAAAACAGATATTTGAAAAGTCATCAAATATTGGAACTGCCATGGTTATAACGTCGAAGTATAAAAATAATCCGCGCGAATATGTTGACCGTGTGTATAGTTTTGGTGTAAACAAAGCACTGGGCCTGGAAATAAAAGGCGAAGGCCAGCCCTATTTTAAATATCCGGGAGATGCCGATTGGTGGGGAACAACACTTGGCAGTATGGCGTACGGTTACGACATTAAAATGACCCCGCTCCAAATCCTGAATTTTTACAATTCGGTTGCCAATAATGGGAAGATGATAAAACCGCAGTTGGTGAAGGAGATCCGTGATAACGGTGCATTGGTGAAACAATATAATATTGAAGTTCTTAACCCGATGATTGCATCAAAAGAAACCATTGGGAAAGCACAAAAAATGCTGGAGGGCGTTTGTAAATTTGGAACGGGGCGGGCAGTAAACAGCAAATATTTCAAGGTTGCCGGTAAAACAGGTACTGCCCGGGTGGCAACAAGCAGTGCAGGATACAGCAATGGAATGTATTTAGCATCTTTTGTGGGATATTTCCCTGTTGACAATCCAAAATATTCGATGATTGTAACCTTTAACAATCCTCGAAACAGTTATTACGGAGCATCGGTTGCAGGACCGGTTTTTAAAGAAATTGCAGAAAAGGTTTTTGCCTTGCAAGGGTTCGTTAACGAGTCGGTGCAGGAGACAAACGAAAGTGAAAAACTACCGGACGTAAAAAAAGGAAAATCGGAAGATATTTTGAGAATAGCAAAAGATTTGCATTTGAAGAATGTGCAAGGAAAGCCCGATTCGCAAATGGCATCGGCTTCGAAACAAGATAGCGTGGTGGTGCTTAGCAACATTAAAATACCGGCGGGTAAAGTTCCAGATGTAACTGGAATGGGTGCCAGCAACGCAATATTTTTAATGGAAAATGCCGGTTTGAAGGTGAAAGTAAAAGGAGTTGGCAAAGTTAAACAACAATCGTTGACACCGGGCAGTAATTACCGCGCCGGGCAAACGGTTTATCTCATTTTAAGTTAGAATGAAATTATCTGAAATAATACGACATATTAATTTTTTAAAAATTTCAGGTTCTCTTGAAAAGGAGGTCGCTGCAATTGAGTTCGATTCAAGAAAAGCGGTGGCTAATTCTGCTTTTGTGGCTCAACGGGGCGTTACTGTCGATGGGCACAAATATATTCAGTCTGCAATTAACAATGGTACTTCAATTGTTTTTTGCGAAGAACTTCCAAATGAAATTTCAGAAAATATTACGTACATAAAAGTTGCCGATTCGAATGTTGTTTTGGGTGAATTGGCTGCGGCATTTTACGGTTTTCCTTCAAAAAAATTAAAGATTGTTGGTATAACCGGAACCAACGGAAAAACGAGTATCGCTACACTTTTGTACGATATGTTTTTAAAGTTGGGGTACAAAACCGGACTACTTTCAACAATTTCGTATCGAATAAACAAAACGGAAGAAAGTGCTTCGCACACCACTCCTAACGCATTAAAAATTCAGCAGTTATTGGCAGAGATGGTTGGTGCTGGATGCGAATTCTGTTTTATGGAAGTGAGCTCGCACGCGGTCCATCAAAAGCGGATTGCAGGAATTGAATTTACCGGGGGCGTTTTTACAAATATAACACACGACCATTTAGATTACCACAAAACTTTTGCTGAATACATAAAAGCTAAAAAAGGTTTTTTCGATGGACTTCCGTCCGGTGCATTTGCGATAACCAATGTAGATGATAAAAATGGCTTGATGATGTTGCAGAATACAAAAGCACAAAAAATAACTTATTCCACTCATTCCATGGCCGATTTTCGTTGCAAGGTGCTGGAAAATCATTTCGATGGAATGTTGCTGAATTTGGACGATCGGGAAATATGGACACGGTTTGTTGGGAATTTTAATGCGGCAAACCTTTTGGCGGTTTATTCAACTGCTCTTCAGTTGGGGCAGAACAAAGATGAGATTCTACCTATTATCAGTAATCTGAAACCTGTTAAGGGAAGGTTTGAAATTTTACAAAGTGTTGATGGGAAATTTGCCATTGTTGATTATGCGCACACGCCCGATGCTTTGAAAAATGTGTTGGGCGCAATTGCTGAAATCAGGACGAGAAACGAGCAGGTAATAACGGTTGTGGGTGCAGGTGGCGACCGCGACAAAACCAAACGTCCCGAAATGGCAATGGAGGCAGTCCAGGGGAGCGACAAAGTGATTTTAACTTCGGATAATCCGCGCACCGAAGACCCTGCACAGATTATAAAAGACATGGAAGCCGGTGTTGCCAGGCAGTTTAAAAACAAGGTAGTCTCAATCGAAAATAGATTTGAAGCAATTAAAACCGCCACCTTAATTGCGCGCTCAGGCGATATTATTTTGGTGGCCGGAAAAGGACATGAGAATTATCAGGACATAAAAGGTGTAAAACACCATTTCGATGATAAAGAGGTGATTAAAGAATTTTTTGGAATTGAAGATTAAAGCAAAAAAGAATGCTCTATTATTTGTATGATTTATTTGCAGATTTTGACCTTCCGGGAGTGGGGATGTGGCAATACATTTCTTTCCGTGCGGGCGGGGCAATAATTTTGTCGCTTCTTATTACCACCATCTTTGGGAAAAAATTGATACGGATTTTGCAACGAAAACAAATTGGCGAAGAGGTTCGCGATTTGGGATTGGAAGGGCAGATGCAAAAAAAGGGTACGCCAACAATGGGAGGCATAATTATTCTTTCAGCAATCGTTATCCCAACACTTCTGTTTGCCAAATTAAATAACGTCTATATTCTGTTGATGCTGTTTACTACAGTATTTCTTGGCCTTATTGGTTTTACCGATGACTACATTAAAGTATTCAAAAAAAACAAAAAAGGTTTGGCCGGGAAATTTAAAATTATGGGCCAGGTGAGTTTGGGGTTAATTGTTGTTGCTACCCTTTTTATAAACGACGATGTTTTAGTGCGCCAGAATGTAAAAGATGCAAATGGTGAAGATCTCAAGGAGATTATTATCGACCCGGTAACTGGTGGGCAAACTGCCCGGTTTGTTACCGAAGACATAAAATCAACGGTTACCACAATCCCTTTTGTGAAAAAGAATGAGTTTAATTACAAGTGGATTGTGTCAATTTTTGGAAACGGTTTTTGGTGGCTGAAATGGGTTGTTTACGCGCTTGCTATAATCTTGATTATAACGGCGGTTTCGAACGCAGCCAATTTAACCGATGGTTTGGATGGGCTGGCAACCGGGACTTCGGCGATTAGCGGAGCAACGCTGGGTGTTTTGGCTTATGTCAGCGGTAATATTATTTATGCCGATTACCTCAATATTATGTACATCCCAAATATTGGGGAACTAACCATATTTATGGGTGCGTTTATTGGGGCAACGGTCGGTTTTTTGTGGTACAATTCGTACCCTGCACAAGTATTTATGGGCGACACCGGAAGTTTGGCACTCGGTGGAATTCTTGCCGTTTTTTCAATCATCATCCGAAAAGAAATATTAATACCCCTTTTGTGTGGAATATTCCTCCTCGAAAATCTTTCGGTGATGATCCAGGTTTCGTGGTTTAAATATACAAGGCATAAATATGGCGAGGGAAGGCGCGTGTTTTTGATGAGCCCAATCCATCACCACTATCAAAAAAAGGGAATTCCTGAGGCGAAAATTGTAACCCGGTTTTGGATTGTTGGGATTATTCTGGCGGTATTAACTATAGTTACCTTAAAAATCAGATAGATTGAACAAGGGGGTTGCCATATTAGGAGGAGGAGAAAGTGGAGTAGGGGCAGCTATTCTGGCACAAAAAAAGGGATACTCGGTTTTTGTATCCGACCTGGGGAAAATTAAGGGAAAATACAAAGACGTTCTTTCAAATTATGAAATTGATTTTGAAGAGGCAAAACATTCTAAGGAGCGGATATTAAATGCGGAGTTGGTAGTGAAAAGCCCGGGTATTCCCGATACTGTACCACTAATTGTTCAGTTGAAAGAAAAGGGTGTCCCTGTTATTTCTGAAATTGAATTTGCCGGGAGATATAATTCAGCAAAAACAATTTGTATTACGGGAAGCAACGGGAAAACCACAACAACGCTGCTCTTGTACCACATCCTGAAAAATGCGGGATTAAAAGTTGGCTTGGCCGGCAATGTAGGCAAAAGCTTTGCATGGCAGGTGGCAGACGAAAACTACGATGTTTATGTAATTGAATTGAGCAGTTTTCAGTTGGATGGAATGTACGATTTTAAAGCCGATGTATCAGTTTTAATGAACATCACGCCCGACCATTTGGATCGATATGGCTACGACATGCAAAGCTACATCGATTCAAAATTCCGGGTCATTCAAAATCAAACAAAATCGGATTATTTCATTTTCTGTGCCGATGATGAAATTATTCAAAAAGAGATAAAAAAAAGAGATATAAAACCTGCATTAATACCATTCAGTTTGAATGAGCCGGCTGAAACCGGGGCGGGAACAAGAGAGAATCGGATAATTATTAATATTAATTTAAATCAATTCAGTATGTCTATCCTGAATTTATCATTACATGGTAAACACAACACGTACAATTCAATGGCGGCAGGACTTGCCAGCATGATTTTTGAGATTCGTGACGACCAACTACGGGAAAGCCTGTCTGATTTTACAGGGGTTGAACACCGGTTGGAGCGGTTTTTAAAAGTGCATGGCATTGAATTTATCAACGACTCGAAAGCTACCAATATAAATTCTACCTGGTACGCTTTGGAAAGTGTTTCAAAATCTATTGTTTGGATTGTGGGGGGAATTGATAAAGGTAACGATTACTCCATGTTGCAGGGGCTGGTAAGTGAAAAGGTGAAAGCAATTGTTTGCCTGGGAAAAAACAATAAAAAAATACATGATTCATTTGAAGGAGTGGTGAAGAATGTTGTGGATGCCACGAGCATGGAAGAAGCAGTAAAAACTGCTTATTATTTGGCGAGAAATGGCGATACCGTTTTGCTTTCGCCGGCCTGTGCAAGTTTCGATTTGTTCGAAAACTACGAAGACCGCGGAATTCAATTTAAAAAAGAAGTTAGGAATTTATAATGGAAACCTCAATCGGAAAAATATTTAAAGGCGACCGGGTAATTTGGATAGTATTATTGCTGCTGTCGTTATTGTCGTTGCTGATTGTTTACAGTTCAACCGGTGCTTTGGCATATCGTGTGGCATCGGGCAATACACTGTATTACTTAATACGTCAGATATTTTTTCTCGGCGTGGGCTTGGGTATTATATTGTTGATGGTGAATGTTTTTCCTGTGAAAATTTATTCCATTGCAGCTAATTATCTGTTGTACATAAGTATCGGACTTCTGGCATTTGCAGTATTTATGAAATTGGGCGGAATGATCAGGGGAAGTGGCAGGACCCTGAATTTAGGAATAATCTCTTTCCAGCCGGCCGAGTTGGCAAAAATATCGTTGATACTCTATTCAGCAAAAATATTGGGCAGAAAGCAAAAAACGAAAAAAGATTTATTTGTTGCGTTTAAAAAAATTATTCTGTTTACCGGGATAGTTTGTTCATTAATTTTTGTGTCCGATTTCTCAACCTCAGCATTACTTTTTGCAACAATTATGACCATGATGTTTGTAGGAAGAATTCCCCTGAAATATTTGCTTTTGGTTGTTGCCTCCGGAATTGCTTTAATAGTACTTGTTTACGTTGTTGCCGATAATTTTCCAGATGCACCGGCCCGTGTTCAAACTATAAAAGGGCGGATCGATCGTTTTTGGTATGGCGATCCCAATTCAGAAAAAGGAATTACGCAGGCTGATTATGCAAAGTTGGCAATTTACTCGGGTGGTATTTTTGGGAAAGGTCCCGGCCAGTCGGATGTAAGCAATTACATGGCTGCGGCATATAACGATTTTATTTTTGCAATTATAGTTGAAGAATATGGACTGATTTTTGGCACCGGGGTAATTTTTCTTTACCTGATTTTCTTTTTCAGGGGCGTGGTAATTGTCCAGCGATCGACGCGGACATTTCCGGCGTTTGTGGTAATTGGCTTAACATTGGTACTTGTTTACCAGGCAATGATAAACATTGGGGTTTCAAGCGGGGTTTTACCTGTTACTGGACAGCCGCTGCCGTGGATTAGTTTGGGTGGTACATCGCTGCTTTTTACTTCCATCGCATTTGGATGTATTTTAAGTGTGAGCCATCAAACGCAGGTCGATCACCAAATTGAAAAACAACCCGTTCAGGTAAATGCGCCTGACGAAGATTACGAAATGGAAAAATGAACATAGAACGAGTTATATTAAGCGGAGGTGGAACCGGGGGGCATATTTTCCCTGCATTGTCTATTGCAAACGAAATCAGTAAACGCAATCCCGATGTGGAAATATTGTTTGTTGGTGCTTTGGACCGCATGGAAATGGAAAAAATACCGGCAGCCGGTTACAAAATTATTGGTTTGCCGGTTATGGGGTTTCCACGAAAACCAAGCCTTAAAATTTTTAAATTTTTTGTGAATTTGTTGAAAAGCGCTTCCATGGCCCGAAATATTGTGAAGGAGTTTAATCCGCAAATTGCAATTGGAGTTGGTGGCTTTGCCAGTGGCCCACTTTTAAGGGCAGCAGCAAAAATGCGAATTCCAACCTTAATTCAGGAACAAAATTCGTATGCCGGGATTACCAATAAATTATTGAGCAAAAAAGTAAAAACAATTTGTGTTGCTTACGAAAAAATGGAACGTTTTTTTCCGAAAGAGAAAATTATTCTTACCGGAAATCCAGTGCGGGAGAACTTGACCCAAGATAGCGCAAATAAAGATAAAGCACTGGTTTATTTCGAATTGAACGAAAAGGACAAAGTAATTTTAATTGTTGGTGGAAGTTTAGGTGCCCGTTCAATTAATAATGCGGTAATAAACAATATCGAAAAAATTTCAAAATCGGGGGTGAAAGTAATTTGGCAAACCGGCGCATTTTATTTTAATGAAATTGAAGCCAAATTAAAAGGCAAAAAACCCGGTAATTTGCAAATACACAAATTTATAACTCGAATGGACTTGGCGTATTCAGTTGCTCAAGTTGTAATTTCGAGAGCTGGTGCAGGAACAATTTCGGAGTTGTGTTTGGTTGGTAAACCATCAATATTAATACCGTCCCCAAATGTTTCGGAAGATCATCAAACTAAAAATGCAATGGCTTTGGTTAACAATGATGCGGCTTTGATGGTGCGCGACAATGAGATAGACGAGAAATTATTCCCCATTGCATTTGATATAGTAAACGATACAGAAAGATGTGAAAGTTTATCGATGAAAATAAAAACTTTGGCGAAACCCGGGGCTACAAATACTATTGTTGACGAGGTAGAAAAATTGATAAAAGCATGAATGGACTTCAAAATATAAAGAATGTTTATTTCCTCGGAATTGGTGGAATCGGAATGAGTGCACTCGCCCGCTACTTTAAATTTTCGGGACGAAATGTGGCTGGTTACGACCGGACACAAACCGTGCTCACCGATAAATTACAGGCAGAAGGAATTGATGTACATTTTGAAGATGATATCCGAAACATTCCAAGCAATTGGGACCCGGCAGAAACGATGGCTGTTTATACGCCTGCATTGCCCGATGAACATAAAGAACTTGCGTGGTTTATGGAAAAGCCCATTGCATTGTTTAAAAGGGCAAAAGTATTGGGTTTAATCAGCAACGAAAAAAATGGAATTGCAGTGGCCGGAACGCATGGAAAAACCACCGTGAGTACAATGGTTGCACATACTTTGAACAATACAGCAATTGGTTGTGGTGCATTTTTGGGGGGCATTTCGAAAAATTTCGGAAGCAATTTGTTGCTGCCGAAAAACGGGTCTCCATGGATTGTTGTGGAAGCCGATGAATTCGACAGGTCGTTTTTGCATTTAAAACCGCAACTGGCTTTAATCACAAGTGTCGATGCCGACCATCTGGATATTTATGGTAATAAAGAAAAGGTTGTAGAGTCGTTCGAAAAATTTATTTCTCAAATAAAACCCGGTGGTAAATTAGTTATAAAAAAGGGGATAGATTTTAATGCGGTCGGCAAAACACAAGCGCAAATATTTTCTTATTCAATAAAAGAAGGTGCAGACTTTGCAACCGTAAATCTGCGCTTAAATACCGATGGTGGGTTTTATCAGTTCGATTTGAAAACGCCCGGAGGAACAATTGCGAATTGTAAACTTAATTATCCGGGATTGGTAAATGTCGAAAATGCTGTTGGAGCTTCGGCACTGGCTTTCTTGGCTGGTGCAAACCCCAACGAAATTAAAGCTGGTTTGGAAAATTATCAGGGAGTAGTTCGACGGTTCGACCTGCGGTTTAAAAACGAAAAATATGTTTATATCGACGATTACGCACATCACCCCGAAGAGTTAAAAGCTGTAATTTCATCTGTAAAAGCATTGTATCCCAAGCGAAAAGTTACCGGAATTTTTCAGCCGCATTTGTATTCGCGAACAAAAGATTTTTCAAGAGAATTTGCAGCAAGTTTAGATATGCTCGATTCAGCGATTATTATTCCGTTGTATCCGGCACGCGAAGAACCAATGAAGGGAGTTTCATCTGAAATAATTTTCAAGCAAATGAATTTGGCCAACAAACATTTAGCTGGTAAAGAAGAGGCACTCGAAATGTTGCAAAACAATGAAAATGATATTGTGCTGACAATGGGAGCAGGCGATATTGATAGAATGACAAATGATATTGTGGAAATTTTAAAAAATAAAAGTTAATGTTTTGGAAGGTGTTAAAAATAGCAGGTAGTTTGGTGCTGGTAATTTTTATTGTCGGAACGCTTGCTTTTACCTCTTCCGAAAGTAAAAATGTGGTTTGCCAAAATATTGATATTGAATTTGGCAGCGATGAATTAATTCAGTTGAACAAAGATGAATTGATTCGATTGGTTAAAGCAGCCGATAATGCAGTGGTAGGTAAAAGATTGACTCAAATTAATTGCGACAAGATCGAACATGCAGTTGAAAAGCATGAAGCCATTTTAAAAGCAGAGGTTTACACGGTGATTGAAAAAGACAGCAGTTCGTTTAAAGGTGTTTTGGCGGTAAAAGTAAGACACCGTAAACCGGTGGTGAGAATTATGTCGGAAACAGCAAGTTATTACCTTGATAAGTTTGGCGGTAAAATTCCTGTTTCATCGAATTACACTGCAAACGTATTGGCAACTACCGGCTATTTTTCCGAGAAATTTGCGGTTAAACAATTGTTGCCTTTTGTTTTATATCTTGAAAACGATGAATTTTGGCGGGCACAAATTGAGCAAATTTATGTTGAAAAGAATGGTGAAGTGCTTCTAACTCCTTTGGTTGGCAAACACATTATTGAATTTGGAAAATTGGA
The DNA here is from genome assembly GCA_021648495.1 of Draconibacterium sp. Taxonomy (GTDB): domain Bacteria; phylum Bacteroidota; class Bacteroidia; order Bacteroidales; family Prolixibacteraceae; genus Draconibacterium. Next base: position 4,752 of record JAKIST010000001.1, on the reverse strand, counting down.
TGACTACCAGAAAAAACTGAGAAAAATGAAAGCATTTTACGAGCAGGTCCTGGCAAAAAATAATTGGAACAAATACAAGACAGTTAGTCTGAAATATAATAATCAAGTAATAGCAAAAAGAAGATAATTATGGCTTCAAAAAGTAATCTTTCGGTTGTTATAGACATTGGCACATCAAAAATTGTTGCCCTTGCAGGCCAGCGAAACGAGCTGGGTAAATTGGTGGTTTTGGGAGTTTCAAAAGTGCCTTCAAAAGGAATAAAACGGGGCGTTGTTTTTAACGTTGACGAAGCAGCTGATTCCATTAATGCGGCTTTAGCTCAATTGGAACCTCAATTGGAAGTGGAAATTAAAAAAGTGAATGTTGCTTACGCTGGTCAGTACATGAAAACAATCGATTATCAGAATTCTAAATTTACTTCTGACGAAGGGATTGTTTCGGCATTCGACATCGAAAATTTATACAACAAAGCCAAAGAGCTTGAATTGGAACAGGATTACGAAATCATTCAGGTAATCCCAACTTCATATAAAATTGATGGTGAAATTACTGACTTAAAAGTAGCAGGAATAACGGGGCAGGAAATAATTGCCAATTATAAACTGGTAATTATCCCCAAAAATTACGTAAAAAACCTTCAACATGTTTTTGATAAAACAAGCGTTGAAATGGGTGAAATAACACTCTCCACACTTGCCGTTTCCGAAGCTGTTATTACGGAAGAAGAAAAGGAGTTGGGAGCAATTGTTTTTGACATTGGCGCTGGAACATCTAATCTTGCCATTTTTCAAAATAATATGTTGGTTCATTCTGCTGTAATTCCATTTGGAGGAAATGTGGTTACAAAAGATATAAAAGAAGGGTGTTCTATTCTGCTTAAATTGGCAGAACGAATGAAAATTAGATATGGCGAGGCACTTGGCGATTTTGCCGATGACCAAAAGGTGGTAACTATTCCGGTGCGAAATGGTTATGAACCGAAAGAAATTTCGTTTAGGAGCCTGGCTTATATAATTCAAGCCCGGTTGGACGAAATTATGGACATTGTAAATTTAGAAATAGAAAAGTCAGGAATTGTGAACCAGTTAAGTGCGGGAATTGTATTGACCGGAGGAACTGCGAACCTGAACAATTTTGTTTCACTCGTGAAATTCCGCACCGGAATGGACGTGCGAAAAGCAAATTTAGCCCTTCGCCCAAAAGGCGAAAGGAAGGATTTACAAGACACTGATAACTTAACGGCACTGGGATTATTGAATTTAGTGACGGATAAATCAGCGATTCTTGTGCAAAAAACCCAGAAAAAGCCGAAGAAGAAAAATGACAGTAAGATTATGCCATTTGTTGGAAAGTTTGTACAAACTGCATTGGGATTATTTGATGATGATAATGAAGATATGTTGTTGAATTAAAATAGAAAGACATGACCGAAGAATTAGTGAATTTTGAATTTCCAAAGGCGTCGTCTTCAATTATAAAAGTTGTTGGCGTTGGTGGAGGTGGCTGCAATGCGGTAAGTCATATGTACGAAGAGGGAATAAAAGGAGTAGATTATCTAATTTGCAATACCGATTCTCAGGCTCTCGAATCAAGTCCGGTACCCATTAAAATCCAATTGGGTGTTACTTTAACCGAAGGCCGCGGTGCAGGAAATAAACCCGAAATGGGAGAGGAGTCAGCCCGCGAAAACTACGAGGACATTAAAGCGGTATTGCAAGATAATACTAAAATGTTGTTCATTACTGCAGGAATGGGAGGAGGTACCGGAACAGGTGCCGCGCCTGTTATTGCAAGTTTGGCCCGCGAGTTAGATATCCTGACCATTGCGGTGGTTACAATCCCTTCGCCCGCTGAAGGTAAAAAACGATACGGCCAGGCAATGGAAGGAATTAAGAAATTAGGCGGATTTGTGGACAGTATGTTGGTAATCAGCAACCAACGCCTTCAAAATATTTATGGCGACCTGCCTGCGCGACAAGCTTTTAAGATGGCTGACAACATTGTGGCAACTGCGGTAAAAGGAGTGGCCGAGATAATTACGATTCATGGAAATGTAAATATTGATTATACCGATGTTCATACGGTAATGCACGACAGTAAAGTGTTTATTATGGGAACCGGTTTATCTTCGGGCGAAGGCCGTGCAATGGAAGCTGTGAACCAGGCATTGGAATCGCCGCTATTGGACAGCAACGATATTTTTGGGACTAAAAATATATTATTGAACATTGTCTCCGGTAAAGAAGAAATCAGGATTGGCGAAATAGGGGAAATAATTGAAACCTTGCAGGAAAAAGCAGGACAGGAAGCCGATATTATTTGGGGAAACGGCTACGATGAATCTTTGGGTGATAAGGTAAGTGTTACCATTCTGGCAACCGGATTTGTAACCAACCCCAATCAAACTCTTCAACCCAAAATAGAACCTGAGAAGTTTGAACTGAAAGAAGAGCCGGTGGAGGGGATTGTTGATGATATTTTTGAAAACCCTTTTTTAAAGGGTATGGAAGAAGATCCTGGTGAGCTTGAACCGATAGAAGATATGGATGAAGTATTTACGGTTAAGGAAAAAGTGGTAAAAGAAAAATCTTCTTTTTCAAAACGAAAAAGACGAACAGAAAAGCGAAAGGAGAAAATTGATGAACCGGTTTCGGAGTCGAATGTGGACAACTGGTTTTTCAAAAACTTTGGCTTGGGCAAATTGTTTAATGAGGACGATGACCAAGCAATGGATGAATAGCCCAAAACCTTAAACTATAAAAAAATGACTAAAGAATTGGCAAACTTTACATTTCAGAAAAACCCGGATGCTGAAATAAAAGTAATAGGAGTAGGCGGCGGCGGCGGAAATGCGGTAACCCACATGTACGAACAGGGAATTTGCGATGTCGATTTTATTATTTGTAACACCGATGCACAGGCAATGAATTCAAGCTCGATTCAAAACAGGGTGCAATTGGGAGCCTCGTTGACCGAAGGCCGCGGTGCAGGTAATAAACCTCAGATTGGAAAAGAATCTGCCCTCGAAAATATTGAAGACGTTAAAACAGTGCTTTCCGAAAAAACAAAAATGGTATTTATAACTGCCGGAATGGGCGGAGGAACCGGAACTGGTGCAGCACCGGTAATCGCTCAGGCTTGCAGGGAAGCTGGATTTTTAACCGTTGGAATAGTTACTATCCCATTTCGGAATGAAGGTCGGCGACGAATAAAACAAGCTATTGAAGGAATTGCAGAAATGGAAAAATATGTAGATTCTTTATTGGTAATAAATAACGAACGAATCCGCGAAATGTATGGCGATTTTGGGATTTCAGAAGCCTTTGCAAAAGCCGATAATGTATTGGCAACAGCAGCGAAAGGAATTGCTGAAATAATTACGGTCCATGGTTATATAAATGTTGATTTTGCCGATGTGGAAACGGTAATGCGGAACAGTGGATTGGCGGTAATGGGAACAGGAATTGCCGGAGGCGAAAACCGTGCGATGCAGGCTATCGAAAAAGCTCTGAATTCACCATTGTTGAACAATAATGATATTCGTGGAGCGAAAGATATCTTACTTAATATTACCTCCGGGAAAAACGAGGTTACAATGGCCGAGATTGGTCAAATAACCGATTTTGTTCAAAATAAAGCAGGTTTTGATGCCGACATAATTTGGGGAAATGGAAAAGAAGAGTCGCTGGATGAAAATCTTTCGGTTACCGTAATAGCTACTGGGTTTAGTACAAGCAACATTCCTGAAATACAAGGGGTTAAAAATGCTGAGCGCGAAAAACATTTGTTAATAGAAAACGATGCAAAGCCAGATGACATGCTGGAAAAACACAACTCTGAGAAAAGTGAATCGATTTCTAAAGGTAAAAAAACATACGAATTCGACATTGTTAAAGAGAAGAAAAAAGAGGAAAGTGATTTTGAAGCTTTGTACCCAAACACCTCAAAAAAACGTGAAAAACCAGAAGACCAAAGCGTTACAATCAATTACTCAGAAATGAGTGACGATGAAGTGGATGAATTGGAAAATGTCCCTGCATACCAGCGCAGACAGATTCGAATGAATGATCCGAAATACAAAAAAAAGATTTCTGATTTTTCGATAACAAAAGACAATAAAATTTCAGATAGAAATTCCTACTTGTACGACCAGGTAGATTAAACAACAAATATTATGGCACTATCCGACCAAATAAACAAAGACATTGTAACGGCAATGAAAGCCCGTGAGAAAGATAAACTGCAAGCACTTCGGAATATAAAAAAGGTAATGATTGAAGCAAAATCTGCAGTGGGAGCCGATGCTGTCCTTAGCGATGAACACGTGCTTAAAATTATTGCCAAATTGGCAAAACAAGGAAACGACTCGGCTGCTATTTATAAAGAACAAAACCGGGGAGATTTGTATGAACTTGAAATGGGACAAGTGGCTGTTTTTGAAGAATACCTGCCCGCAAAACTTTCTGACGAAGAATTAACAGCAATTGTAAAATCTATAATTGATGAAACAGGTGCATCTTCGATAAAAGACATGGGGAAAGTAATGGGGATCGCATCAAAGAAATTAGCTGGGAGGGCTGATGGGAAAGATATTTCAATGAAAGTGAAAAGTCTTTTATTATAATAGACATTATTACAATTAAAATCGTATGGCAAAATTTATCTTTTCCCGATTCCCTTCGTTATTTTTATTTTCCGTAGCTACGGCTACACAAAAGAAAAATGCCTTGGTAATCGAAAAAATCTTAAAT
>JAKIST010000214.1 GCA_021648495.1 Draconibacterium sp. | reverse complement strand
ATTTTGTGCGATAACAAGGCAAAAAACGTAGCTATAGCCATAGTTACAGCGAGGCTTTTTAACGAAGTTAGCGTGCAAAAGAACGAGTTAAAACGGTCAGGTTATTTCATTACAATCCCTAAGTTATGTTTCCTTTCAAGAATTGTATTCCCATTCTTTTTATATTACTAATTGCACCTGCCAATTTCAAAAAAAACTGTCAACTCGTGGCAGTTTGCTTATCGGACCTTGTAATTAATCCGTAAAACTTGTATGAAACTTTAAAATATCCCGAAGGTCCATAGCCGCGTAGCGATTCCCTCGAAAAACTTATACGGTGGTTTTAACTTGAATAAGCCCCAATGCAATTGGGGGGTGCAAAAATAAACTAAACCAAAACCACGAAGCCGGTCGAATAAACTAAAATCAATCCTCATTTTTATAAGTATTAAAACACACAATTATTATCTTTGAAAATAAATTGCTAATAAACATTCAAAACCATGAAAAGAACATCCTTACTTTTATCCTTATTATTCATTGTCAATGTTATTTTTGCCCAAATCAAGGAAAGCAACGAAGCCGGATTCCTCAACCTAAATAAACCTGAGCGTGTGGAGTGGTTTAATCAACTGGGCTTTGGGATGTTCATCCATTTTAGTTTCGACAGTCAGTTGGGCATTGTAATCAGCCATTCAATGGTCGGTGCTTCCGATGATTATCTGAACAGGTTTGTGCACGAGCTTCCAAAAACCTTCAATCCAAAAAAATATGATGCCACAGAAATTGCCAACTTAGCAAAATTGGCAGGTATGAAATACATTGTGTTCACAACAAAACACCACTCCGGTTTTTGCATGTGGGATACAAAAACTACCGATTTTAACATTATGAATACACCTTATGGGAAGGATATTCTTGCAGAATATGTTGATGCTGCCCGGGCGGCAGGATTAGCCGTTGGATTCTATTTTTCTCCTGAAGATTTCAATTTTTTGTACGAAAACGGAATGCAGATCCGGCGCAAGTTTACCGAACCCATTCCTAAAAATATTATGGCAAAATATATTGAGCTCGATGAGTTGCAAAATATAGAATTAATGGCAAAATACGGTGATATCGACATTATATTTTACGATGGAGGCAAAGGTCCTTTGTTAGAAAAATGCAAAGAAGTAGTTTGGGAACTCCAACCAAACATTATTGTTACCCGTGGTGCAATGAAAACGCCTGAACAAACTGTTCCCGGAGTTATTTCGACCGACCCGTGGGAAGCCAACTTGACAATGGGCACGCAATGGGCTTACAAACCCACAAACGAAGTGTATAAAACAGGAACACGATTAATTGAAATACTTGTTGAGACCCGTGCAAAAGGGGGAAACCAATTGTTGAATGTGGGGCCAAAACCAAATGGCGAACTGCCCATTGAACAAGAAGCAAATTTAAGGGAACTGGCAGCCTGGAATTTTATTAATGGCGAAGCAATTGTAAAAGTTTCGCCATGGATTTTATCTAACGAAGGAAATACCTGGTTTACCTGGAAACCGAAAGATAAAACACTGTTTGCCATACTCACCAAACAGCCCAGTTGGCCGCGTGGAGAACGAAGGGAGTTTGTAATTAAATCGGCTCAATTAAGCGAGAATTCTAAAGTGAGTGTTTTGGGACAGTCGAGCGAGTTAGTTGAGTACAATCCGAATGTTGATGCAACTACCTATTTCGAGCAAAAAGAAGACGGCATCCACATTTCGTGCGTGCGGGCCCAACGCATTTACAACAACAGCAAATGGCCCAACCCGCTTGTTTTAAAAATTACGAATGCCGAACCTGCCCTGGAACCTCCGCTTGTTGAAACCCTAAATGCTGAAATAGTGTCGCAGGGCAAGAGTAAAAAGCTAATCTTTCGTGGTAAATTAATTAAATCAGGTAGTACCGAAAAAGTTAAGGTAGGATTTCAGTATCGTGAATTTGCGGGTTTTGTTGAACAACTGTATTCCGATGAATGGTTGGAAACAGGAACAATTGAAGTTACAGGTGAAGGAGAATTTGAATTAAACCCTGACATTAAAAAAGAGGGGAAAACTTATCAATACCGTGCATTTGTTGACCATCCAAAATTACGTGTTTTTGGAGACATCAAAAAGGTAGGTTTTTAACCTGCACTATTTATAAAATTATTCTATTCCGAAGTCAAACTACTTTGCATTTTGACTTCTCATAACGAAAATTCATGAATAATGCAGGCTAAGGAGCTGTTACGTAATAAGATGAACAATTTGAGTGAAAGAACAAGCTCAAAAGGTCAGGTTATTCCGAAACAGTTCCTAAGGACTGCTTGAACCAAAATATTCTTTTGTCAGTTCAGATATTTCATCCTGAATTCCATTTTCATTCTCCAGTAAACAACTATTTTATTGTCAAAATAATAGTTGAGGCAAAAAAAGAACCGTTCTTTTTAAAGAGAACGGTTCTTTTTGGGGTGATGCGAATTCTCACAAAGTGATCTCTACGAGGCGGTTCGCATTTTTTACCATTATGACTTGCTACTAAAATATTCGTAGCCTCCACTCTAAACGGAATAAGGTTCCCGCATTTCCCTCACAAACAATTTGTTTGCTTCAGCATCGCCAAGCACTTCCCCTTTTGCAGGATCCCAGGTAATTTTTCGCCCGCTACGAATGGCAATGTCACTCATGTGGCTCACACAATCAGAAAGTATCGCTTCATTTAAGGGATTAGTCTCTGGAATTTTTCCATTTACAACATCCACAAACATTTGCCCCATTGTATTTTCTTCGCTCCTAATTCTTCCATCACCATTTTTAGGGAAATTATTTAGTTTTTTATCTAATTCAGGAATATTTGATTGTGCCGATGACCTACTTAATGAAACCCAACCTTTGGTTCCATAAAATGTGGTACCATTACTTTCTTTTACAGTTCGATAACTCAACATATTGTTTTGCATTGCAAAATCGGAGTCTGTAAAATGCAGTTTCACGCCCGAATCGTATTCACAATTAACATCCCACGAACGAATATTATTATACATTCCACCCGGTTTCCAGAATCCACCCGTTCCTTCGCAGGTATATTTTCCATTCATTTGTTCTTTTAAACCCCAAATCATAATATCCAGTGGGTGTGCACCCCAGCCCCCCAGGAATCCGATACTGTAATCGTATTGAAACCACGAACTATTGTTTGTAACCCGCTCGGGACAATACGAATTCAAAGGAGCGGGTCCTGTCCACTTGTCAAAATCAAATTCTGCTGGCACTGGTACTTCGTTGCACACAGGCGATTCTACGGGGTTGTAACCAGGCGCCCAAACTTCAACGCGTTCAATTTCGCCAATCAACCCCTCTTTAATCATATTTATGCCCAATTGCATGTGCCGCATCGATCGCTGCTGCGTGCCGTAATGAAATTTTACCTTATTAACCTGCAACTCTTTTTCAAGTATTTTATAATTAGGATAACTTAATCCCAACGGCTTTGCCAGCATAATATGTTTCCCTGCCCGTGCCGCTTTTATAGCTGCCGGAACGTGCCAATGATCGGGTGTAGTAATATGCACCGCATCAATATCCGACCGTTCCAGGATTTCTTCAAAATCGAGATAAGGTTTACATTTGGGTGCTTTTATTCCGCGCTCTTTATAATTTTCATTAATGTGCTTGGCAGTTGCATTCCTACGTTGAAGATGAGTATCGCATGTAGCTACTGAATAGTTTGTTTCAAGGGGTAAAAAATAGTTGAGCAACTCTGATTGGCCCCGCGAACCAACACCAATATGAGCAATTAAAAGCCTGTCGTTAGCACCTTTTGCACACGATGAAAGAATAGTAGGAATTGCTATTGTTCCCACAACTCCAATGGAAGATTTTTTTATAAACCTCCTTCTTGACAAATCCGTTTTAGTATGATCCATAATCTGATTTATTGATTTATTTCTTTTTTATATCGATTGTATTCTTTTTCAAGCCCTACCAGATCAACTGCACCTTGCTTATGGTTTACCCGGTAATTAAGTTTAAGTTTTTTACCCCTTAAAAGTACTAAAGGTTTTTTATACAAATAAGCCGGGCTGAAATAATAAAAAGGCAAATCTTCTGTATTTACTGAATACCATGCAGAACCATCCCTTTGAGAATCGGGTGAAATTATTATTTGTGAACCAACTTGATTTCCATTTATTCCGGTAAAACCCATGTATAACCAATCGCCAGATTTTCCATTGATATTTTTATTTTCACCCCAACTTGAAATAAAATGAGAATCCATAAAATCCTGATTAAACCGGATTGACAAGCCGGCATATCCTCCCCACGACATTCCATTGGGTTCCCCTTCAATGGGTGTCCGGTTAAGCTCAACGGTATCTGCCACTGCCTCAAATTCAAACTGATAACTCATCCGGAGACTTCCATTTTTTTGAGGCGGGGAAACTTTAATAGTCCTTAATTCTGCCAGAACATTTTCACCTTTAACCTGATGGTAAATAATTTTCAATTTTATTTCAGCAGAAAAATCTGAATTCGGAATTATTTTAATATCCGCTATTTCGGTAACACCATCCGATTTGTACGTACCGTTTTGGTATTCCCAATAATTTACACCATTAATATATTTCCACGAAAACCACTGTCCCAGGTGCCAAAGATGATCATCGGGGCTTACACAAGTTAGATTATTTCTGCCCACATAAACCGGATAGAAAAAGGGTTTTCCATGTCTTTCATTAAAATTGTATCTCCACAAAATATTGTCGCCTCGCATCAAAGTAAAAGAGGTGTCGGTTTTTGCCCAACGATATTCACTTTCAGAATCGGAATTTGTTTGTAGTTCTTGGGGGACCAGTTGGCTTACCCTTCCGGTTGCCGCCCACTCTGTGCCTCGAAGCATCAATGTACGAAAACCAATATTTCGCATCGCCCGAACATCATGCCCAAGAATTGTATGGAATATTTTTCCCTTTCCATATTCCGAAATCATAATTGCTGCTTGATCCTTAATTCCCTGCTTAAAAATGTCTTTACTGGTAGCTGTTCCCAAAATTTGAAACGAAGAATTCTTTCCGGCATTTACCCAAAGTTCATCCTGAATAAAAAAACCGGACATCCCTTTTGTAACCGGGTGTTCGCTATTTAGTAGCATTATCTGGGTTGCACTTTTTTTACCGTGCCAAGTGCTATCCACCCAGGCAGCGGTTGTAATCTTCCCAAATTCAGGCCATTTGTAAAAAGCAGAAGTTGATGAATGAAATGTTACAAATCCTCCCCCGTTATTTATAAAATCGAGGAGTGCCTTTTCCGTTGATTCCGGCCAGCGCAAATTGTTTTTCGGCCACGAATTCCAATTGCTTACCACAACGTCAAAATTCTTAAGATCCGTCAGTGTTAATGTATCTGGCACTTCTGTTATTTCAAGCTCGAACAAACCGGTTTCTGCATACATCTTTTGCAAAAAAGATGTTGTTGCTTGCCAATCGTGATTATTGCTGCCACTTAAAACTAACACATGAATTTTATGCGTACTGTTACCGTCAAATTTGCAACTGACACTAAGTACAAACAGAAATCCCAAAAATAAAAATCGATTCATTTTATCAACTTATTTTGATTTCATTAAAATTAGATTACATTTTTAACTCTATAAAAAATGTAAATTGTTTTAGATTAATTTCGAAAGGTATTCAAAACTTTTGATTGCATCAGGAACTGTTCCACATTCAACACTAAATACAATTTCGCGATCAATGTCCCTTAGTATTCGTATCACCTGTTTCCAGTCAACAACACCTTCGCCGCACGCGCAACCAACCGGAGTTCCGGTTACTTTTCCACGTTCATTTTTTCCTTGTTGAATACTAATATCTTTGGCATGTAAATGAACCAAGTCACCCTTTACTTTTTCCAACCAGGTATAAACATCGCCCCCGCCGCCAAGATAAGCATTGCCTGTATCGAAATTCACCCCAATTGATGGGGAATCAACCAAATCGCAAATGCTTTGTAATCCTTCGGGCGTTTTACTGTACTGCTGGTGTTGCTCCAAACCAATCAAAATCCCATGGCGTTCGGCAACGCGGGCAGCTTCTGTTAATGTGTATTCCATTAGCGCGTAGTCCATTTCTTTGGATGTCCAAACGGGTTTTGGCCCTTCGTCGGTATTTACAACCGGAGCACCCAATTCTGCTGCAAAACGAATCGCCATTTTAAGGTATTCCACACTAATTTCAGGTTTGCACAAAGGTGTGTGAGCCGAAAGTCCCGACATTTTTATGCCATGTTTATCACAGATTTCTTTAATCATTAGCGGATCATCAAACATCGAAACCGAATGAAAATAACCTGCTTCACTTAATAATTCACGTCCCAAATGTACCATCGGTTCAATATATTCGTAACCAATTTCTTTTGCTTTTTCAACGCCCCACGCAAAAGGTTTATCGTGATGACGGACAAATTCCATATTTACACCTAATTTAATCATAGCTTATTTTTAGTTTCAATTTATAATTATTTGTTTACCAAATATTCAAACTGAAATATTTTAACATTTCGAATTAGAGGATATCTAACTGATACAAAACTATATCAACAACATGAAATAAAATTATAAAATTACGCATTGAAATATTTCTTAATTTTGAAACATGAACCTTACAATTCCAAAATATCACGATCCGGCAGGGAATTTAACCTACGAAGCAGACTCATGCATCCCTCTGCGTGCGGCATGGAACAAGCGCGAGCTTGAATTAACAACGTTGGCAAGGGGAACTTATCCGGGCAAAATGCTTGCAAAGGATGAATTAACGGGAGTAAAAAGTGTGGGGTACTGGAATATAAAAAAACTTCAGAATTGGGGATTGGACTGGCACACAAACGAAGGGATTGAAATTTGCCTATTAGAATCCGGTACGCTGGATTTTCTAATAAAAGATGAAAAGATAAAACTTCAAACCAACGATATTACAATTACCCGACCGTGGATACTCCATAAAATTGGTACACCAAATGTTAACTTAAGCAAATTGCACTGGCTAATTATTGACGTAAAAATAAGGCATCCACATCAAAACTGGGAATGGCCCAATTGGATTGTACTAAATCAAAATGATTTGGATGAATTAACACGTTATCTCCGGCAAAATGAGCAACCCGTTTGGAAGGCAAATGCAGGATTCAGAAACTGTTTTGTGCAAATCGGGAATATTATAAAACAAAGCGACCAAAAGCGTTACGATTCAAAACTAAAGATTCTGATAAATCAATTATTAATCTTGCTTTTCGAGATTTTTAAAAATGAAAATATTGTTTTGGATCAGTCGTTAACTGAAAGTAAACGCTCTGTAGAATTTTTTCTAACAACTCTGGAAACAAACTTGCAGAAAGATTGGACCGTTGTTAAAATGGCAGGATATTGCTTGCTTGGAGTAACACGGTTTACGCATTACTGTAAAGAAATCTCCAACTGCTCGCCCATGGAATACCTGAATCGGTTGAGACTTCGAAAAGCAGCAAAACTGCTAATAGAAAATCATAAAACACCAGTTATTGATGTAGCTTTTATGTGTGGTTTCTCTTCAAACCAATATTTTAATTATGCCTTTAAAAGGCACTTTAATAAAACACCAAACCAATTTCGGAAAAATCATTAGCAAAATAGTTTGCTGTAAAGTTTCACCACATTGTTGATGGTTATACCCTCTCTATCTAAACAAATAGTTAACTCAAATATGTATCCTGTTCTAATTTTTGTTAACAATAATATTATTCGTGTTAAACTCTGTTAAATTGAATCCTATGCGAGGATAACGAATATGTTTTTACTTTTCAAAAACATAAATAAAATTCACGTTTTTATTTTACTATGCAACCATACCTAACTCTGTCATAACAACCGATACAGCCTTGTTTATCTGTGCATATGCACTTTCAATTTTT
>JAKIST010000213.1 GCA_021648495.1 Draconibacterium sp. | reverse complement strand
AGAAATAACATGACTGGAATTGACGAAGTTATTTTGTGCGATAACAAGGCAAAAAACGTAGCTATAGCCATAGTTACAGCGAGGCTTTTTAACGAAGTTAGCGTGCAAAAGAACGAGTTAAAACGGTTAGGTTATTTCATTACAATCCCTTTGGTTCTTTATCGTTTTACACTCTATTCCTTTCGAATATTCTTTATTTTCGTTTCTATAAAAATAACGTAACAAGTAGGCTTCAAAAAGAGGGGCAATTATTGTTGTACTTGGTATTAATTTATCATTTTTAACCTTATTGGTGCTTCCTATTTATTTATTACGTTTTTGACAAATAAAAATTAAAAGTTTAGAAATAATTTTTATGTCGGCGCAAGTTCTTTCTAATAAATGTGTCTTACCTCATAGAAATTAGAAATTCAAAAATAAACGTATAATTTATTACTATGAAAAAGAAATTTAGTTGGAAAGTATTCATCAGTTTCGGACTGACTTATTCATTTATAATTATTTTCATCACTGGCATTATTTTGTACATCGCACCTCCCGGATGGTACGCACACTGGGTGAATTGGGAAATACTGGGATTTACAAAAGAAGGTTGGCAGGCACTTCATACTACATTCTCCTATACATTTGTAATTCTTTCCATTTTTCATCTCTTTGCCGTTAACTGGAAAGCATTTTGGTCGTACCTGAAATTGAAAAAACAAAAAGGGTTAAACAAAAAACGTGAGTTTTATATTTCAACCATTTTAACAATTACCTTTTCTTTAGGAATTATTTACGCTGTTCCTCCGTTAAAATATGTGATGGATTTAGGAGAATATTTTACTGCATCGTGGGAAAAAGTGGAAGAAGAACCTCCGATTCCACATGCCGAGTTGTTAACGTTTATTGAATTGGCCGATCAGATGAAACTTTCGTCGGTTGAAGAAGTTACAAGGAAACTTACCCAGCACGAAATAAAATTCGACAACACCGGGCAAACCCTGCAGGAGCTTGCAAAAATAAATGGAACTACCCCGCTTGAGATTTATAACCAAATCTCAAAAAAATCGGGAGCAGAGCGCCAGGGCAGTGGAATTGGCAGAAAAACCATTGAAGATTTTGCTGCCGAAGTTGGTAAAAGTGCAGATGAAGTGCTGAATATTTTACAGGAACATGGAATTAAAGTCGAAAAAGGGCAAACCCTTCGCGATATTGGCGACAGTAAAAACATCCCGCCCCGCGATATTTTTGATCTCTTTTCAAAAGATTAAAGTATCTTCCGTAAAAAAATATCCGGGAAATTAGAGAAATGACCGAAGTCGAAATCATACAAAAACTTCAGCGAGGCAATGAACAAGCCTTCAAAGAGTTGGTTGAGAACTACCAGAAAATGGTGGTTAATACCTGTTTTGGAATGGTTCATAATATTGAAGATTCAGAAGATATTGCTCAGGAAGTTTTTATAGAAGTTTTTCGCTCTATTCATAAATTTCGGGCTGAATCAAAACTATCCACCTGGTTGTATCGAATGGCCGTAAACCGCTCGTTAAATTTTATCAGAGATAATAAAAAAAACAAATGGTTCCAGTCGTTTGAAGATGCTGTTCAGTCTAAAAATGCAGAACTGTCGAGAATAACAACTGGTGATTCTGAAAATCCTGAATTTGAGTTGGAAAATTCTCAACGGGCAATATTGCTGCACGAAGCCATTGACAATTTGCCCCAAAACCAGAAGGTCGCTTTCACTTTAAGTAAATATGAAGATTTATCGTACCAGGAAATTTCGGCGGTAATGGATGTTTCCGTTTCCTCGGTTGAGTCGCTCCTGCACCGGGCAAAAAAGAATTTACAAAAGAAATTGTACGTATGCTATAAAAAAAAGTGTATATAAACGCAAGTTTTAAACAATAAATGTGTCTTAATAACAAGTACTAAAACGATGAAATGCAAAACTTTACATAATAAATTAATTTTCTTTCTCGAAGGGGAGCTTCCCGAAAAAGAAATGGGGCTTGTAAAAACTCACCTTTCTGAATGTGGCACTTGTGCAGCTTTTGCCGAAGAGATGAGAAAAACGTTGGGAATTTTGGAAGCCGAAAAATCACCAGCAGTTAATCCATTCTTTTACACACGGTTAAAAGCAAAATTGGAAAATCAGGGATCAGAACAAAAACAGGTTTTTTGGAAGCCCGCTTTGGTTAGGGTTTTACAACCGGCAATATTTTCTATTTTATTGTTGGTTGGAATTTACATAGGCATAAAAATTGGTCAACCTGCTTCAACAAAACAATACACGGCTACCTTGATGCATAACCAGGATATTCCATATTTGAATGAAATGGCATCCGAGACAATTGAAACATCGTTAATGGAATAAATTATGGCTGATCGAAATACATATCGAATATTAATCTGGGTAATTGTTATTTTAGTTGCGACCAATTTGTCGATGGGCATCTCGTTTGTTTACCATAAACAGCAAGATAAACGATTTATGGAACAGCTCGAAGAAGCAGCCATAAAAGTTCCATCAGAACAACGCACCCGCTTTTTCAGGGAACAACTTGACCTCCGTTTCGACCAAATGGATACCTTCCGCAAGTTAAACAGAAACTTCAACCAAACTGCCTGGAGAATTGTCCACCAACTGGAAGATCTCAGGGCAAATATGGTCCGGGAGCTGGGAAAAGAGAAACCCAGCGAAAAAACACTCGATTCAATTTCGAAGCACATTGGCGAACTGCACACACAACTTAAAAAAGAGACAATCGATTACTACCTGAAAATGAAAGCAGAGTGCAACGAAGAGCAGCAGCAAAAATTAAACGAGATATTTATTTCGATGTTAAAGAAAAATGAAGATGTTAAGTTGCCCGAATTTGGAAGGCGCAACAAAAACAGGCATTAGTTAAACAATCACTTAAAATTTAGTACAATGAAAACAAATTTTTTTACAAAGCTTGCCTTGGTAATAGTTACCGTGGCAGCTGTAACAACAACTTTTGCCCAACGTTGGAATAATGCCAGGCGTTTTGCAAACAACCAGATAGTAACAACTCTGCCAACCTGTATCAATCAGATTACTAATTTAACGGACAAGCAGATAACAAAAATAACGGCTCTGGAAGAAAAGCATCAGGCAAAGATGGACGAATTTCGAACTCAACGTCGCTCAACATTTGATTTAGCTGAGAAAAATAAATTGCGTGCTGAAATGGATAAAATGGTAGAAACTCATCAAAACGAGGTGAAATCGTTATTAACTGAAGAACAACAAAAACAATATGCTCTTTTACATACAACTGCAAACCCACATTATGCGCAGGGGAGACAGTTTTATAGAGCAGGAAACAACCAGACTTTTGTGCGGGCTGTGGGTAGGGAAAATTGCTACGCAACAGTTGGCAGAAGAAATTGGGGCGGTGCAGGAAACAATAAAAACTTTGTTCGTGGAAACGGAAAAGGTAATTATGCTATGGTAAATAACGCAGGATTTAATTGCGGCAGAGCAAATCGCCAGAGAAATGTAGGAACTGTCGGTTATGGCCGGGGTTATGGCAGAAATGCTGCATTCTGCCGTGGGTACGGTCGCGGATTTAATACCATCCCAACCGACACAATTAAAGATTCAAAAGAAAATTAGTTCCAATAAATATGTCAAAAAAATAATATCATAAGAAACTGGACAACAAAAAAATGCACAAATTTATTTCATGACAGTATAAGTTTGTTTTAAAAAGATCCCGGGGTTAAACTTCGGGATTTTTTTGTTAAGGCTTTGTAAAATAATAAATGCTTCAAATTTAACGAAGTTTTTTTGGTTTTTAGCAACTTGATAAATTTGCGTATAGCCATGTTTATACAAAGATTTAGCAAAGAAGATAAAAAGCAAAAGAACAAGTTAAAAAGGAGTAGTTATTGTTTTATAATGCCTAAGGGAATGGGAGTACCGTTAAGCAATTACTTAAAAGAGGACTGGAAAACCTTGAGTTTATTATAAAAAAAAAGCACCTGTCAACTAACAGATGCTTTTTTACTATTAAAGATTGTTTTTAATACTCGTCTTCATTAAAAAAGAAATCCTCCTTACTCGGATAATCCGGCCAGATGTCCTCAATACTTTCATACGATTCTCCTTCGTCTTCAATTTCCTGAAGATTTTCAATTACCTCCATAGGCGCGCCGGAACGTATTCCGAAGTCAATTAATTCGTCTTTTGTTGCCGGCCAAGGTGCATCTTCTAATTTCGATGCCAGTTCAAGAGTCCAATACATTTGCTACAAATTTTACGCGGTTAAACTCATTTTTTACAATGCCGCGAATATAATAAAAAAATGAGATCCACAAACAAAAAAGATCATGAGTTTTGATAATAAATATGAATTCATTTTTTACCGTATAAAAAGGCTTTTGTTTTAGCTTGTTATTTTTCTCTGGTGCCAAGTAAATATGCAAGTCTTGAATTATATTGCTTCACTTTGTTCGCAATGACGGTAAAACCAGCCCCCTCCATTCAAAAACACACCAAAACATCGTCATAACGAGCAAAGCGAAGTTATCTCTACTTTTAACCGGACAACAGTGATTATTTTTGAAAAGAGTTGGTATTTAGGAAGTGTATAACATCTGCAAACCAATTTATTAGAAATTTTCTGCCTGCAAACAAAACAAATTTTTCAATTTAGTGCCAAAGTATTTTTAATCTTTTTCCCATGCAACTTCACCCACATTTTTTTCACTCGTTATTTTACGCGAAAGTACAAATAGAAAATCGGACAATCGATTGATGTATTTTATTATTTCAGGTTGAACCGTGGCTTGTTCCGAAAATTCTATGATCCGACGTTCAGCCCTGCGACAAACGGTGCGGGCAACATGGCATTGAGCCACCGCCAGATCCCCGCCAGGTAAAATAAAGTGGGTTAACTCAGGAAGGTTATCCTCGAATTTATCTATGGCAATTTCTAAAACTTGAATGTCCTTTTCCGTAATCGCCAGGTTAGCTGTAAAGGCCTCACCTTTTTTATCGGAAGCTAAGCTCGACCCAATATTAAAAAGTTTATTCTGGATTTGAATCAGCAGTTTTATAACATCGTCAGGCAATTTATAAGACCTCAAAACCCCAATCGAAGCGTTTAACTCATCAACTGTTCCATACGCTTCTAAACGAACATCAAACTTTTTAACACGTGTACCACCAACTAATCCGGTTGTTCCATCATCCCCGGTTTTAGTATATACCTTAAAATCCTTTCCCATCTTCAAAATTTAATAAATCGGATTCTCGTTGATAACGTCCGATTCAACTTCACCGTCTTTCAAACGAATTACACGGTGTGCATGTAAAGCAATGCTTTCTTCGTGCGTAACCATCACCAAAGTATTTCCTTTTTTATGGATTTCCGCAAAAAGTTTCATAATTTCTTCCGATATTTTTGAGTCGAGATTTCCCGTAGGTTCATCGGCCAAAAGAAGCGATGGATTATTTACAAGCGCCCGTGCAATTGCCACCCTTTGCCGCTGGCCTCCCGAAAGTTCGCTCGGACGGTGCAACATTCTATCTTCCAATCCAACATCAGCAAGGGTTTGTGATGCTTTTATTTTTCTTTCTGCTTTTCGAACTCCCGAATAAACCAATGGTAGCATAACATTTTCCAATGCCGAATTTCTGGGCAACAGATTAAAAACCTGAAAAATGAACCCAATTTCAGAGTTACGGATTTCTGCTAATTGATCATCCGACATGCTACTCACATCTTTTCCATTTAGGACATATTTCCCTTTTGTTGTTGTATCTAAACAGCCGATAATATTCATTAAAGTTGATTTACCGGAACCAGAGGCTCCCATAATTGCAACATATTCCCCTTTATAAATATCAATTGAAACCGAACGCAATGCCCGCACAATTTGAGTTCCAACTTTATAGTTTTTTACGATTGATTCTAAATGAATTATTTTTTCTCTCATGAATTAAGTTTTATAATCAGTAGAAATAATATTAATAATATTACAACAAAAGATTTTGTTTTGTTTGAACGATTATCACACAACGAAATTTTTACATTTTTCTTCGATTTTTATTGATTACACGAAAAACGTAAAAACATTTGCCAGTTCATACAAAAATATACCTATTTAAACGAAATTTATATTTTTAACAACTTTTTGTTTTATTACATTTGTTTTATGCCAGAATTTCTTGATCAGGAAATAAAATTTCTTCCCGGAGTTGGGCCAAAAAGGGCTGAACTCCTATACAAAGAACTTAAACTAAAAACGTTTAAGGACTTTATCTATTATTTCCCATTTAAATATATCGACAGGACCAAGTTTTATTCCATTTCTGAAATCCATGCACAAATGCCATATATTCAGATAAAAGGAAAAATAAGGGCGATTGAAACCATTGGCAGTGGAAGCAAAGAGAGATTAAGTGCCAAGTTTTATGATGCAACCGGCAGCATTGAATTAGTTTGGTTCCGGGCAATTAAATGGCAGAAAGAAAACCTCAAACTCAATACGGAATACATCGTTTTTGGGAAACCGGTTAAATTTGGCGGTAAAATAAATGTTGTCCATCCCGATTTGGAAACTGAAGCTGAGCAGGAACTTAAACCATCAGGATTATTTCAGGGGTATTACAATACTACTGAAAATATGAAAAAAAAATTCCTTAATTCTAAAACCATAAACAAGTTACAACTTACCTTAATGCAACTTGCCAAGGGTAAAATCAAAGAAACCCTCCCTAATAATTTGGTTGAAAAGTTAAAATTAGCTTCGTTGGAGAAATCGTTAATTTCCATTCATAAACCAAAAAATACAATCGACTTAAAAAATGCCACCTTCCGGTTAAAGTTCGAAGAGCTATTTTTTATTCAACTAAAAATATTAGCTTTAAAACACAATCGCAAAAAAAAATTCAATGGTTTTCGCTTTGAAAAAGTGGGCTACAACTTCAATAAATTTTATAACGACTTTTTGCCATTTGAACTAACAAACGCACAAAAAAAAGTAATAAAGGAAATACGGCGCGATGTAAACCGAAATTCTCAAATGAACCGCTTAATCCAGGGCGACGTGGGAAGTGGAAAAACGTTAGTGGCATTAATGATTATGCTGCTTTCAATGGACAATGGATTTCAGAGTTGTTTAATGGCACCCACGGAAATACTTGCACAGCAACATTTTCAATCCATTTCAAAATTTCTGGAAGGGATGAACATACAAGTGGGTTTACTAACCGGGTCAACAAAGGCAAAAGACAGAAAAGTATTGCACGCTGCTTTGTTATCGGGCGAAATTCAAATATTAATTGGTACACATGCTTTAATTGAAGACACTGTGGTTTTCAAAAACCTGGGCTTGGTAGTTATCGATGAGCAGCACCGGTTTGGGGTTGCCCAACGTGCGAAACTTTGGAAAAAAAACGATTTAATACCTCCACATATTTTGGTAATGACAGCCACTCCTATTCCACGCACACTGGCAATGACAGTTTATGGCGACCTGGATGTTTCTGTAATCGACGAACTTCCTCCGGGACGGAAACCCATTGAAACCATGCACTTTTTTGAAAACCGGCGAATGCAACTCAATAACTTCTTACGTCAACAGTTAGAAAAAGGGGCACAAGTATATATTGTTTACCCATTAATTTCTGAATCGGAGAAAATGGATTTTAAGAATCTTGAAGAAGGTTACCGTAATATTACAGAAGCATTTCCCAATGTAAAAGTTAGTATGGTACATGGTAAAATGAAACCCGCAATAAAAGAAAGTGCTATGCAAACTTTTAAAAAGGGCGAGACCCAAATTATGGTTGCAACAACCGTTGTTGAAGTGGGTGTTGATGTGCCAAATGCAACAATAATGGTTATTGAAAGTGCCGAGAGGTTCGGACTTTCACAACTCCATCAATTAAGCGGCAGGGTTGGGAGAGGAACAAATCAGTCGTACTGCATTTTAATGTCTT
>JAKIST010000212.1 GCA_021648495.1 Draconibacterium sp. | reverse complement strand
TTCTTTTGGCGATATTTTCATTTTTTTCAATTCACTGATGCTAAGGCATCACTTCATCTCAAAAAAGTAAAAATCTCATCCAAAATAATCTATTTTATAAAATTCGATAGTTTTCTTGCAGATACTATTTAAGTTTTTTAAATTTATTTAGGAGTCCGTCATATTTTTAAACTACTTTTAAAGCAAGGTTTACAGTATCCATGCCAGAACTATTTGCACAAGTAATATTGCCACTTTCGCTCCACGATTCTTACACGTACAAAGTACCTGGATCGTTGCGTTCGCAAATTCAACCAGGCCAGCGTGTTATCGTGCAGTTTGGGCAGAGAAAGTTGTATGCGGCGTTGGTTTTTTCAATTTCAAATTCGAAACCCGATGAAATTGAGCCCAAAGAAATTCAGCAAATATTAGATGCAGAACCGATTGTTTTGCCGCAAAATTTTGAGTTGTGGCAATGGATTGCTCAATATTATTGCTGTACCTTGGGTGATGTTTTTAGGGCCGCCCTTCCAACCGGGTTAAAACTGGAAAGCAAATCGAAAATATTTTTAACCTGTGTTGAAATTGAAACAGAAATCTCAGAAAAAGAGGATTTGATCCTTCACCAATTGGAACAGGATGTTACGCTTTTAGTTGAACTTCAGAAAAAACTGGGAACGAACTTTTCGTATCCTGCACTAAAATCGCTACTCTCGAAAAACCTTGTTTTTATTGAAGAAAAAGTAAGCGCAAAATACAAACCCAAAACCGAATCGTTTGTACGTTTTCACCCCGATATTAAAACAAAAGCATTTATAGAAAAGAAAATTGAAAAACTGGGACGGGCAAAAAAACAATTGACTTTACTTTACCATTTTTGTAGCAAAACCAATGCTTTCGAACCTGAACAAATTCAGGTGATTTCTAAAAAAGAATTGTTTCAAGGTACAAATTTTAATTCCAGCATATTAAACGAACTGGTTAAGAAAGGTTTTCTGGCACAATTCCGAAAACAGGTTTCACGAATTAAAAATGAAGAAATTGATCAGGTAAGCATCAATTTGTTGAACCGATATCAGGCGGAGGCTTTAAAGCAAATAAAAGCAGCTTTCGAAACCAAACAAGTGGCATTAATACATGGAATTACGGCCAGTGGGAAAACCGAAATTTATATTCATTTAATCGATGAAATTTTAAAAGCAGGCAGGCAGGCACTTTATTTGGTTCCCGAAATTGCAATTAACACCCAAATTATTAAACGACTTAAAAACGTATTCGGGAAAAAAGTTGGTATTTATCATTCGAAATTAAATAGCCAGGAGCGGGTTGAAATATGGGAAAAAGTCCTTCAATTTCAAACAGAACCAGAAAAAGGTTATCAGGTAGTTTTGGGTGCCCGCTCTGCTGTATTTTTACCTTTTTCGAATTTAGGGTTAGCAATTGTTGATGAGGAACACGAAAACTCGTACAAGCAGTACGACCCGGCACCGAGGTACAATGCCCGCGACATGGCCGTAATCCTTGGTTTTCAAAACAAAGCCAAAGTTTTGCTGGGTTCTGCCACACCATCGTACGAAAGTTATTACAACGCACTTAAAGGGAAATATGCGCTTGTGAATTTGCTAAAACGGCACAACGATGTTGATCTCCCCGAAATTGTAGTAGCCGATGTGAAACAGGCATACAAACGTAAACAGATGCACTCCATACTTTCGCCCGAGTTGTACGAATTAATGGAGACCGCACTTGAAAAGAAGGAACAAATTATTCTCTTTCAAAACCGGCGCGGTTATTCTCCTTTTGTTGAATGTTTTACTTGTGGCTGGATTCCAAAATGTAAAAATTGCGATGTCAGTTTAACTTATCACAAATACAAAAAACGACTAACTTGCCACTATTGCGGATACAACCAACCCTTGCACGATTCGTGCGACGAGTGCGGTTCGTCAGAAGTTAAAACACGTGGTTTTGGTACGGAGAAAATTGAATCTGAATTAAAATCGATCTTCCGAAATGCGCGGATTGCACGCATGGATTATGATACCACGCAAACAAAAAATGCTTTCGAAAAAATTATAAACAACCTCGAAAATCAGAAAACTGATATCCTTGTTGGAACGCAAATGGTTACAAAAGGACTGGATTTTGAAAATGTTAGTGTGGTTGGAATTTTAAATGCCGACAACCTGATAAATTTCCCCGATTTCAGGGCGCACGAACGGGCGTATCAACTTATTTCGCAAGTAAGTGGCCGCGCCGGAAGGAAATACGGAAAAGGGAAAGTAGTGGTTCAAACCTCTCAACCCGACCACCCACTTATTCAAATCATCCAGAATCAGGATTACAACCTGGCTTTAAAAACGCAATTGGAAGAACGCCAGCTTTTTAAATACCCGCCTTATTACCGATTGATAAAAATTGTGGTAAAACACAAAAATGTGGATACCGTTGAACGCGCTTCATTCCAATTGGGAAAAGAACTTCGAAAAAATAGTGAATTTATAGTTTTAGGCCCGGAATTCCCATTGGTAAGCAGGATCCAACTTTGGCACCACAAAGAAATTTGGTTAAAAATAGACCGCAAACAAAACCTCAATTTTATTAAAGAGTTTATTGTTCAATCAATTAAAACAGTAAAACATTTTCCGTCGAACAGCAGTTGTATGATAAATATTGATGTAGATCCATCATAAAAACAGTTTTAAGCGCAGTCATGGTTTTATTGCCTAACCCATACTTTGATAAATTCAGGACTACTTCTGTTTTAGGCTTGCCGGTTTGCTTATCTCTATATTTTTTGCAAAGTAATACCGACTGGTATATTTTACCATTTTCCCCTTTGCTTTTATGAATTGTAAATACATTTTGCAAAAATATCCAATAGTGGATACAAATACAAGCTATTTAATTTTAATTCAGAAATATATAATTATTAATCTGTTGCTACAAAACCTAAAAACATTGAAGCTACCCCCAATGAAATATAGAAAGTGTTAAGTAAGTTCCATTTAAACCGAATCTTTAATATGAACTTTCACCCGATGATTTCCGTCACCGGGTGAATATTTTTTTATGTACCATTCAATCAATTTATTCATCGGGTGGCTTAAAGCCAACCTGTGAAGCTGCAAGATTGAAACCTTTCACCCGTTGACTTTCTGTCACCGGGGGAATAATATTTAGTAGCAGTCTAATTGATTTATTCAACGGGTGGACTCGAAGCCAATTGGTGAAGGTGCAACGGAATACTATATTTTCAATCCAAATTCTAATGCTCGTTCTCTGTTAATCAGTTTACCGTTTCGTATCCCAGCATAATCGCAATAGGAAGAATACTCCCAATTTTGAAGATTCTGAACTATTTTGCCAGATACTGGATTTTGATGAATATAATTGAAACAAACTTGAGGAAAACTCTTTTCGGGGTCGGGAATGTTTATTTCAGTTCCAAAGTTTGTCTGAAACCACGCTGGTGTAATTTTCGAATTACCCGTTAAACAAATTGCTTTTGTTGTCTTTTGAAAAAGCGAACCATTTCGGTTTTCTTGCTTATTTATTGCGCTGGCGTACGATCGAAGCATGATTGCAATGGATTGATTAAAATTCCTGTTTTTATTCGAAACAGAACCCATTTTACACCATATTTATCCTTGCTTACATTCAATTGCTTTTCTATTTTAATTTCAAGATTGTTGACATAAACCATTAAATGAAAATGATTTGGCATTAAACACCACGCTAAAATATCAGCAAAAGGATTAATATGGGTTTTGATTTTCTTCAGAAAAAACAGGTAGTTGTCTTTATTGAAGAATACCTGTAAGTTCAAACTGATTTCATAACCGCTAAAATTACTGCTATTTTTTTATTCCCCAACGATGAATTTAGTAATATTATCAACATAAATTATTCATAAAAACCTTACATATAGTATAAAACAAAAAATATGATATCGTATCATTGCAAATAAATTTTCCATACTGAATGAGTTTGCAATCAATTTTAACATCAGTTTTTAACCGCTTCACCTATTTTTTAAAGGAAAAGCTTTTGTTGATATTAAAAGATTTGATCTCAAATTACAAGATACTTGACAAAAAGTATGAAGCCCAAAAACTTAAGATAAGGATTCTTGAAGAAAAGATATCGGGATTTGAATCAAAAGAGATTAAGGCAAAGATATCAGATGTTAATAAATCGTATAGCAAACCAACATCAAAACAGCCGGAATGGGAAGATAAAGGTGTAGGAAATGATGGAAAAGGGAAGAAAAAAGGACGGGGCAAAAAAGGGCGAAAAGGTTCTGGGAACAAAACTAAAAATCGTGCTGTGACACGTAATGAACCTGCAACCGTAGAAAGATGTGAATATTGCGGAAGAGATTTAAGCGGGCAACAAGCCCTTGAAAGCAAGAATGTCCGTATTATTGAAGATATCCCCAGGATACCGATAGAATTAGAAGTAATAAAAGTAACACAGGAAAAAAATATTGTCCACACTGCATGTTATTACGATAGCGGGAACAATTACGGATGGTTTATGCAGAGATATTAGAAGACATTAACAAAAGCGGTATTCTCCAAGCCGATGAAACCGGATGGAGGGTAAATGGCAAAAATTGGTGGTTATGGGTTTTTGGGACTTTGGATTCTGCATATTGTACAATAGATAAATCAAGGGGGAAGGATGTTGTCAGGCGAACGTTGGGAGAAATATTTATTGGAGTTCTTGTTGTTTGGATGGGGCACATATTTGTCGTTGATTTGTGGACAGCAGGGTTGCATAGCCCATTTGCTAAGAAAAATCCGAAAATTACATGCCGTATTTCCAGAATTGCAGAGCATACGCCAATTTTATATCAAATTCAGGAAAATATTACGGGATGGGGAACGCCTGCAAAAAGGACGAAGACAACTTGGAGAAGAAGTTTTTAAGCGAAGGTTAAGGGGACTTCACAAAAGATTGGATGAATTACTGAAATGGGAAACCCCAAATGATATTTTAACAGATATAATCAAGAAAGTAACCCGTCAACGTCCACGGATATTGACTTTTGTCGAACATGATGGCGTTCCTTGCCATAATAATTATGCTGAATATTTAATACGTATTGGCGTTCTGAAAAGAAAGGTTTCTTTTGGGAGCAAATCCGCAAAAGGGGCGCAAGCGTATGCTGTCCTATTATCTGTTTATACCACTTGCCAATTACGTAATATCACTTTTGTTGATTTTATGAAATCCAGCCTCAAACAATATATCAGAACAGGAAAGCCCATATTGTTAAAAGAATACAGCCAGCAGGAAAGCATCAGAAAGGCTGCATAAGCCTTAGACTTTCTGAAATCAGTTTGAACTTACGAAAGATTGTTTAGTAGGCATAAATTCAATTTTTTATTTTGAATAAATGTTTAAAAATAAATAAACACCAAAATGTCTTAATTGCCATCGTTCTGGGATTAGCTGTCCCACCCGGGGACGTTTAGATGATTTTGACAAAAATCCAACAAACTAATTCTCAATAACTTAACCCAATGGGCATATATTTTGTAATAAAACGTGTACGCTTAATACAAACAATGGTACTCAACAATTATGGACGCAAAAACAAATAAAAAATATTTTGATTTAATCTTTTTAAGTTTTAATTTGCATAACTATAATTATTGATTCCGAAATTTTTGAAGGATAAAAAATAAGGTTTGTAAACACCTTCCCGAAATTTCATCAAGTATTTTGCAAGTAAAACCTTTAATAACAATGTTATTGTATGTTGTTATGGTGGTTTATTAAAAAATAATGAATGTACACTAACGATATGAAAAATTCTACCCTTTTACGAAACCTTTTGCAAACAATTTTTATTGGTTTGTTTTTTATGTTTTTTGGGATTGCTAATGGCTATGCACAAAAAGATGTAAGCGAACGGATACCAGAAGAGGAGATGTCCGGACACACAAAATCTGCGATGATGTTAAAATCTGCTACAGCAAATCCAGGCTCAATTGAGGTTGCAGAAAATACTACTTACAACGCATATTCTGCGGCAGAACTTGTACAAAACATACTTGTTTCAGGCTGTTTAAAAGCTACAAATATAAAATTTGGATACTACTCAACGAATGGAACAACATGGAATAATGCAACCTGGTCCTCAACACCCGGGAACAGACAATTAGGATACTTCAATAAAGGAACTTCTGATTTTCCTTTATCTGAAGGAATTATCCTATCAACCGGAAAAATAAGCTCCTCCGAGGGACCAAACGATCTATACAGCAAAACAGATGAATTTAACGATTATCACGAAGACCCGGACCTTGAAACCATTGCCGGATACGATTCGAATGATGCTGCCGTTTTAGAATTTGATTTTGTTCCGGCAGGAAACACTCTTGAGTTTCGTTATATTTTTGCTTCAGAAGAGTACAGAGAATGGTCGTGTTCTCAATTCAACGATGCATTTGGATTCTTTTTAAGTGGCCCCGGCATTACAGGTAAAGTAAATTTGGCAAAACTACCTAACGGAACTGAAGTTACCATCAACAACATACATGGAGAATTTACCAGTGCCGAGGCAGATGATTACGACTCACACGGCCCCGTCTGTACTTCTTCTTCAAACATTGCATACTACGTTGATAATGGTAGTGGACTTTCGGGAGACACCAACAATTCGCCCACATTGCAATTTGATGGAATGACCGTAATTCTAACAGCAACGTACGATGTTACTCCTTGTAGCACTTACCATATTAAATTAGCAATTGCCGATATTAGTGATAAGAAATGGGATTCTGGAGTATTTATTGAGGCTAAAAGTTTTAATTCAAATAGTGCTAATATTTATAATATAGGTGGTGGAATTATTAATAATACAGATATTTTTGAATCGGACAACAGTAGCTGTAACAATACAATTGTTGTTGAAAGGACAAGTGTGAACAACTCTCTTCCTGTTACTTTTCCTCTCAATTTATCAGGAACGTTTACAAATGGAACTGATATTGTAACTGTTCCCGGAGGCACACAATTTCCAACTTCTGTTACAATTCCTGCTGGACAGAATTCAGTAAGCATTAATTATAAAGCAGTAAATGATGGTGTAAGCGACAATAATGAAACATTTATTGTGGAACTTGAAATGGGATGTCCTTGCGATCCTTCATCAGAATCACAAACTATTACAATGACAATTCATGATCCAATTGTTATTTCCACAGCGACAACTCCGGATGAATGTGATGAAAATACCAATAATGGAGAAATCGAGGTTACAGCAAGTGGTGGCACAGGCAATTTTTTATACAGCATTGACGGAACTAATTTTCAAAATTCAAATACCTTTACTGGATTAAGTTATGGGGCTTATACTGTTTATGTAAAAGAGGCTGGAGGATTAGATTGTAACAGTACAACAACAGCTACTTGCACCGTCGAAGCAGTTAATTGTTGCACAGAAACGGTAACGGCAAGTAGTAACTCTCCGGTATGCGAAGGAGATGATATTGACCTTACCGCTACAGCAATAGCAGGTGGGTCTTATAGTTGGAGTGGTCCTGCAGGATATACTTCTATAGAACAAAACCCAACAAGAAGTAATGCACTAACAAGTTACAGTGGAAATTATATTGTTACTGTTAATTATGATGAAGAGTGTGTTGCTAAGGATACTGTAGGGGTTATTGTGATACCAAGCACATATGGCACTGATACGCAAACTGCCTGCGATTCTTATACATGGATTGACGGTGTTGAATATACTTCGAGCAACAATTCTGCAACCCATACTTTAACGAATGTTGCCGGTTGCGATTCCGTTGTTGCTTTGGATTTGACTATCAACTATTCAAATACAGGCACTGATACGCAAACTGCCTGCGATTCTTATACATGGATTGACGGTGTTGAATATACTTCGAGCAACAATACTGCAACCCATACTTTAACGAATGTTGCCGGTTGCGATTCCGTTGTTACTTTGGATTTGACTATCA
>JAKIST010000211.1 GCA_021648495.1 Draconibacterium sp. | reverse complement strand
GGCAAGTGGCGATTTTCAGGAAGATTATTTTTGTTTTGGAAAAACAGGACTCGCACCATTTGCAGGAACGGTTATTGAAACAATTAACACCATTCCCGAAAATACTATTGGCGATGTAAATACCAAAAATAATTGGGGAAACACGGTTGTTATCAAACACAGCGAGTATATTTATTCAAAACTCTGTCACCTGAAATATCATTCGGTTGAAGTAAAAGTTGGCGACATTTTAAAACAAGGACAGGTAGTTGGCCGTTGTGGAAATTCAGGCAGATCACCTTATCCGCACCTCCATTTTCAATTTCAAGCAACTCCGTATATTGGATCGGTTACACTCGATTATCCGTTTGGATTCTTTTTGCTGAAAGAGTCAAACAAATATTCGCTTAAAACTTTTGAGTTTCCTTTAAAAGATCAGCTTGTTGCCAATCCCCTGAAAAATGCAATATTGTCGAAAGCATTACATTTTGTTCCGGGGCAACGGCTAAATATTAATGTTGAGGTGGACTCGGAAAAAAAGAAATGGCAAAAACAGGCCGGCACTTTTACCTGGTTGGTAGAAACCGATGTTTTCAATACTACTTACATTCGTTGCGAAAAAGACGGAGGATTGGCTTACCTCTACAACAATGGGGATTTGCACTATTTTACCAATTTTACAGGCAAAAAGGATTCGGCTTTATATTGGTTTTTTATGGCAATATTTAAAGTTCCGTTGGGGTTTTTGCCAAACAGTAAAATCACCGATTCTATTCAATTGAATATGATGTTTGGTGGAATATTGAAATTTTTACAGGATTTTATTGCACCTGTCTTTCTCTTTTTAAAAGTAGATTACGACTTGAGCATTAAAGACCCAGGAGATATTTTGTCTTCGGGAGATATTAATTTGAGTACCATAATTACAAAAAAAATTGCCGGGCGAAAGATAAAGGAATTTAATTGTAACGTGAATATAAGCCCGGAAGGGGCGTTTAATATTTTTATTACTTTCAACGAGGCTAAGATTAAAATAACATGTCAAAACGAATTGGAATAACCACTATCTTGCTTTTGTTTTTGTTTGTTGCTTCGGCACAGAAAAAGCTGAGTTATATTGAAGCTGACAAAAAATCGTACGAACTTCATCAGCAAAAAAAATGGAACGAACTCATTGAATTTTCTACTGAAGTAAGAAAGCAAGGGATGGATTTTTTTTATTTACAAGCACGAACCGGCATTGCCTATTACAATCTAAAAAAGTACAGGATTGCTGCCGGCTGGTTTCTGAAAGCATGGGAAAACGACCATAGTTTTGAATGGTTGCAAGAGTATTTGTACTACAGTTTAGTATTTAGTGGACGCAGTAACGAAGCATCGAAACTGGCGGTTGATTTTACGGTTTCAATGAAACAAAAAATAAATTTTCAAAACATGAAACCGCTTCGCTTAGCTGTCGAAAGTGGTTTTAGTACCAATCCCGATTTTGAGCAGTTAACCGGTGCTTCGCTTTACGAGCAAGCTAATGTTGGCAATAATTATGGTGAAGCTTTTTATCTGAAAAATTATCATTTCGAATCGGTTGATTACAGCCACCAGATTGCTCCGGGAGTTAACCTGAACCACAACTTCACCCACATTGGTGTTAACCGCGAAGAACAACTTTATTGGGGTTCGCTGAATTCTTTCCCGGTAAAAATAAACCAATATCAATATTATTTAAATCCTATTTTTGTTGTGGGTAAAAAGTTATATGTTTCCCCTTCAGCAAACTTTGTTTGGGGAAAAACAAATATCGTTTTGGGAAATTATGATCCAAATTCGTTTTATACTTCCGATATAAAATATTCCGATTTTATTTTTTCAACTTCCGCATGGTCGCATTTTGGTAATTTTTCGCCGGGGGCAGAAATAAACCTGGCAAATATTTACGATAAAAGTTTTACACAATTATCAGCTTGGTTAACGTACTATCCACTATCAAATATAAATTTGTATTTTACCCCGCAGGTTTACTTTAAAACCAATCCAGAGGGAAATATTGGGTACAATGCATTTGGTATTTCAGGGGGAGTGCAGCTTGGACCGGTGCATTTTTACGGGCAATATTTAAATGGCGACATGAAAAACTTTATTGAATCGGCTGGTTACGTTATTGCCAATTTCCCAGGGAGATCGAACCGTAAATTTACGGGAAGCCTTTATTTCCCGACTGGTAAAAGATACCAATTTGTTGTTCGGTACATGAATCAGGACATTATTGAAGACTATCAGGTTTACACCGGTGGAACACCAAGTAATTCAATAGGGTACAAATACATTAAACATACATTAACAGGCGGAATATCATGGAATTTTTAAGAACAAAATTTATAATCTTTATGTTGGCAGTTTTTGCATTGCCATCGTTTGCACAAGTGAACCAGGCAGCACTGGAAACTGCTTTTTCGAAAAGTTACGCACACGAAAAAAGTGGCGATTTCTCAGCAGCAATGGATGAATTAAAAAAAGTATTTGATGAATCGTCGTACGAAATGAACCTGAGATTGGGTTGGCTAAATTACAACGCCGGATTATTCGATGAATCCATTATTTTTTATTCAACTGCACAAAAACTAAAGCCCTATTCAGAAGAAGCACGTTTTGGGTTAATTCTTCCAAAAGCCGCTTTGGGAAGATGGGACGAAGTAATTGAATTGTATGATAAAATACTGGAAATCAGTCCAAACAACTCTACTGCGCTTTATCGGGAGGGATTGGTTTATTACGGGCGCAAAGATTACAACAAAGCACAACCCCTGTTTAAGAAAGTGGTCGATTTGTACCCGTTTGGCTACGATGGGTTATTGATGTTGGGGTGGACTTCCTATTTTCTCGGCAAAAACAACGATGCAAAAATATTATTCAACAAAGTAAAATTGTACAATCCTGCCGATGCCTCTGCAAACGAAGGATTGAAGCTGGTAAAATAAATTTTAAATAAAATTAAAATTATGAAAAGATTATTCTCGACCGGAATTTTTTTTATGCTAATTCTGGCAATAAATGCTCAAGTTACTTTAGACAAAAGGTATGAATATTCGACGTCAATTGTAAAACTCGAAACGCTCGGATACAAATACTACGTAATGGACGTACCCAGTTCGCAATGCAAAATTTATAACCTCGACCACTCTCTTTTTAAAACCATAAGCTGCAGTGTGCCTTCCAATTTTTACCTCGCCGATGTTAAATTTATTTCTGAGAATTTATTTGATAACGATGCAGGGATTGAACTCGCCTACACTTACTATAAATATGTTCCAACTCAAAGTTCGTATTATTACGAGTACGATAGCAAGATAATAAATGAAGATGGGTCGGCACTGCAAACCATTGACGGTGCGCGGTACATTTACATAAATCAAATAGAAGACAATACTTACAAATTGTTTGCTTATTGTTTCGATTATTCGGTGTTTCCAGAAATAGTGTGGACTAACATTTACGATTTGCCGGGAACGCCAATTGTATCAATTCTGGAAAATGAAACACCTGAAATTTGGATGAATGCTTTTCCAAACCCTGCTTCACAATCTGTGAAAGTTGCTTACAATTTACCGAAAAATGTAGCCACCGGAGTTTTACATTTTATTGACAACAACGGCAGAGAGTTGGAACAATTTATTGTAGATAACCATACCGGCCATTTAGCGTTGGATGTAAGCTCTTTTAAAAGTGGCATTTACCACTATTTTATTGAATTCGGGAACACTAAAACCCCATCGAAAAAGTTGGTGATCAGGTAATATTAGGGTTTTGAGGGCTTATTTGCCTAAAATGAAACATTGATAGCGGCACCTTTTTTTCATCGTAAAAATTTCTATATAAAAGCAACCTTCTTCAGATTTAGTTACAAGCAATGCCTACTGCCGAAGTTGGAAGATTGAAAGTATTTATTAACCATCAGGACGATGGACGCTTGTGTTGCAATATTTCCTGTAACAACAAATGCATAAAATAACCGGGTTTCATAAGACAGGAATGAAAACATTACAGCCCAAAATATTCACTAACTTTTTATAACGATAAAATTATCAAATCCAAATCTCACTATTTTTCAAAAAAACGTGTGCAAATTTAAGTTAATGAACTATTCAGGTTGGAGCAATTTTAATACTTTTACCACCATAAAAAATCAACTCACCATGAAACAAGTTTTTATCTACCTCATAATTATTACCACAGTAATTTTCGGTACATTCGTTCTTTACAAATATTTCGATCAACAAAGATCTGTTAAAACTCAACCGAATATAATACTCATTTTAGGCGACGATATTGGCTATTCTGATATTGGTCCATTTGGTTCCGAAATAAAAACACCCAACCTCGACCGTCTGGCAGATGAAGGAATCAGGTTCGCCAATTTTTACAACATGTCGAAATGCGAACCATCCCGCTCGTCTCTTTTTACAGGATTGTATGAAGGAGGTAAAAATTCAATCAACTTTGCCCAAATATTAAAAAATGCAGGTTACTATGTTATTCATTCAGGAAAAGAACATTGGTTAAAATGGGCGCCTGAACAGGTTTTTGCTAAAACTTTTTTCGACCAGTCGCTGACATTTAAAGCGATGAGCGAATTTTTTGAACCACCTTCAGCTGACTTTGTAAACCCATTTTATTTGAATGGCAAACATGTAACGGCGCAGGAAATTTATCATGAAAAAGAGCCATTTTTTAAAACCGATGTATTGACCGACAATGCGCTAAAATGGATGGATGAACCAGTTAACAATAAAAAACCTTTCTTCCTGTTTTTGGGTTATGGTGCGGCACATTACCCGCTACAAGCCCGCCCGGAAGACATTGCCAAATACCGGGGAAAATACAAAAAGGGGTGGGATAAAATAAGGGAAGAGCGTTTGTTAAAACTAAAATCAATGGGGATTATTGCTGAAACAACGCAACTTAGTCCGCCAAGTTCGAATATTAATAAATTTCGTGGGCACCCAAAAGGCGATGAAGAAATAAGGGCAAAAATACCGCTGTACCGTCCGTGGGAAGAGTTGAATGAAAAGGAACAAGATGACATGGATTTGGAAATGTCGGTTTTTGCTGCCATGGTCGATTGTATGGATCAAAACATTGGTAGGGTTTTAAATTACCTCGATGAAAAAAAAATCGCCGATAATACAATCGTTATTTATCTTTCAGATAATGGTTCGTGCCCCTACGATAGCAACCGCGATTTTGATTTCCCACCGGGAGTTGCAGAAGGTTTTAGGACACTTAGCGCGGCCTGGGCAAATGTTGGGAATACCCCTTTTAAATATTTTAAACAATATGGGCACGAAGGTGGGGCGCACACGCATTTTATATTGCGCTGGCCAGGAAAAGTAAAAGCCGGGCAAATTACCCACCAAACAGGTCATATTGTAGATATTGCCCCTACCCTTCTGGAAGCTACAAAAACTAAATTTCCTGAAAAAGTAGGGAATATTAAACCTCAACCTTTTCAAGGAAATTCACTGATGCCAATTCTTGAGGGTGGTATTAGAGAAGAACCTCCATTTTACATATCGGGGTGGACTGAACGTTTTAGGATGTTTCGCCAAAAAGAATGGAAGATCGTAAAATTAAATGGCGAAGATTGGGAACTGTACAATTTAGAAAAGGATCCAACGGAAATCACCAATCTTGCCGTTGAAAATCCAGAAAAGGTGAACGAGTTGGTTTCTGCCTACGAAACAAAACAGCAAGAGTTAAAAGCAGAGACAAAGAATGAATAGTTGCCGTTTGATAAATAATTGTTCTGTAATATTTCATCATTCATAAATTTGTTCAATTTCGACAAAAATACTGTTGTATAAATAGTTATAAAAATCTATCATTGGCAGGGTCCACCCATTTTTTAGAATGGGCATAATGAAAAAATGACAGTAAATTCGGAGTTGTCATTTCCCACGAAGTGATGTCTTTGGCAGAATGAGGTACGAATGAGAAATCCGCCAGTTTGAAAGAGATTTCTCCTCGTTCCTCGTCGAAATGACAAGCAGTTTAGTTCTTTGTTGATTATCAGTTTTCTACGTAAATTTGTCATTGGCAGTCACCACCCATTTTTTAGAATGGGCATAATGAGGAAATGACAGTACCGGGAGTCGGACTTTTCCCAAAGGCTCCGAAGGAATGCCAATGGCAGATGCCTATGGCGCTAAGTCCGACATATTTTCTTCGACTTTGGAAAGTCGAAGTCCTGGGTAAATCTGTCATTGCCAGTATAACGAAGCAAGCTCAAAATTTTTACCGGACACTAAAAATTTTTAAAAACATTTTGACTATGTCTTTTCTTATAATATTAATAGCTTTGTTATTCGAATATATAAATCTAAATCATGAAGAAATTTTTATTATTATCCATTGTAATTCTTTGCACTGTTTCTTTATCTGCTCAATCGGGCAAAGTATTTGAATCGCTGAAGTTCGAAAGTAAGTTGGTAAGTTATCCGGTTAAATATTCTATTTATTTGCCACCCGATTACGAAACGTCGAACCGGAGTTACCCGATAATCTATTTATTGCACGGGTATTCTGATGATGAAACCGGCTGGATACAATATGGCGAGATAAATTCAATAGTTGACAAAGGAATTGCCAATGACGACTTTTTGCCTTGTATAATTGTTATTCCCGATGGGAAAGTTACCTGGTTTTGTAACAGTGCAGATGGCAAAAATCCATGGGAAGATATGTTTGTAAAAGAGTTTATCCCTTTTATTGAAAAAGAATATCGGGTTCGCACGAAAAAGGAATTCCGTGCAATCGCAGGTTTATCGATGGGCGGATATGGTGCATTGAAACTTTCCATGCGGAATACCGATTTGTTTTCGTCGTGTGTGGCATTGAGTTCAGGAACCTTTACCGATAAGGAAATTATTGGCAGCGAGCAGTACGATCCCTATTTTGGGAACATTTATGGGCCAAAACCTGTTGGGGAAGTTAGTACCCACTGGAAGGCAAACAGCCCGCTGTATTTGTTGGAAAGCGTTGAAACAGCAAAACTAAAAACAATCCGGTTTTATATTGATTGTGGCGATGATGATTTTCTGTATCGGGGAAACTCGGCACTGCACGTGAAAATGCGCGAACTTGGAATTACACACGAATACCGGGTTCGAAACGGAGGACACGAATGGAGTTACTGGCGCACCGGAATCTATGACGGGCTGAAATTCATTTCTGAGGAATTTCACAGGTAGCGATAAATGTTCAAGAATTTTCAAAAACAATTGAAAAGATTTACTTTAAAATTGAACGGTTTAATAATTACATAAATTTATTTGTGATGATAAAAAATACGATTTATTATTGCTTGTTCTTTCTTTTTGCCATAACTTCATGTACAAGCAATAATATCAAACGTCCAAACATCGTCTTAATTATGGCCGACGACATGGGTTACGAATGTATTGGTGCAAACGGAAGTACAGCGTATCGAACACCAAATATAGATCGGCTTTCTGAAACGGGGCTCCGGTTTGAACAGTGTTATTCGCAGCCCCTTTGTACACCTTCGCGGGTTAAAATAATGACAGGAAAATATAATTATCGAAATTATGAAGATTTTGGTTATTTAAACCCGAAGCAGAAAACATTTGGGAATTTGTTGCAGGATGCCGGGTACGCAACTTTAATAGCCGGAAAATGGCAATTAAATGGCTTAAACCGAAATAATCCAAATAATCAGGATGTTAACCGACCTTATCATTTTGGTTTCGACGAGTATTGTTTATGGCAATTGAACCGAGCGAAAAAGGAGGGTGAACGTTTTGCCAATCCGTTGATAACGCAAAACGGAGTGGATTTACCACGCGATAAAAATGCCTACGGACCGCAAGTTTTTGCCGATTATGTTTCCGATTTTATTGAACGCAAAGCCGATCAACCCTTTTTTATTTATTATCCAATGGTTTTAGTACACAACCCATTTGTGCCAACTCCCGATTCGCCGGAATGGGCAGACCCAA
>JAKIST010000210.1 GCA_021648495.1 Draconibacterium sp. | reverse complement strand
AATTGGAATATTTGGATTAACATATAATTTAACCGTTGCAATAATTTGTTCACCACGGAAAACATTGCTTTTGCTCATTTCCACCTTCACAAACATATTATCTTTTCCAAGATCTACATTTTGAGCAGAGCCCTGGGTTTGGTTTCTACCTCTTTGTTGTTGCGCTGGTTTCGATTGTGATTTTACAACCCGTATTTTTAATGAATTCGATTCGAAAACTTTCCTTTTTACTTCAACCGAACCCGGTCTAATTTCGTAATTGCCCTCCTTCTTTGCCCGTAAGATGTACGTGTAAGAATAGTTTACTACTCGTGTAGTTCTTCCATTAACTATGCTAATACTGGTTGATTGCCCGGTACTTGGCCCCATTAAAATATCAAAGTTGTCGCTTAGTCCGGAAGGGAGTTTTAAATTTTTTCCTCGTTCATTCAAGGTGAAACTCAATCGAAATTGCTTGCCCATTTCAACGGCATTTGGTGCTGACATAACGAACCGTGTATTTTCGGCCTGTGCTGAAATTGCCAAGCAAAAAAGGAATATATATATTATTAATCTTTTAATCATTGTTTCTAAATCTGCAAATATAGTTCAAAGTTCAATAGTTCCGCGTTCCGAGTTTCAAGGTCAAAATTTATTCAATACTAACTACTAATTACTAACTACTTCTTCATTACCACTCTTTCTCAACTTTTGTACGTTTCGCCTGCGCAGCTTTTGCTTTTTTTACTTTATCCTGAATGGCGCGTTCGTCGTTTTGCAAAGCTTGCAATAGCTGTTCCGCATCTTGTTTCGAAATTTTATTTTGCTGAGGCTTTTGCTTTTGTTGCTGATCTTGTTTTTGTTTATCCTTATTTTGCTGCTGATCTTTATTCTTTTTATCTTGCTGATTCTGTTTATCTTTATTTTTATCCTGTTTGTCCTTATTTTTATTGTCTTTGTTTTTATTCTTGTCCTTGTCCTTATTTTTGTCCTTATTTTGTTTGTCCTTTTTGTCTTGTTTGTCCTTTTTGTTTTTTAGCATTTGTGCATAAGCCAAATTGTATTTAGTTGCCATATCCGTTGGATTTTGCCGAAGTGCTTTTTTATACGACTCAATACTTTCATCCAATTTTTTCTGCATCAACTCGCTATTTCCGAGATTGTGAAAAGCCCGGGCTTTTTCTTCAGGAGCTTTTAGTTTTTCTCCCAATTCCTCAAATTTCGCTGAAGCCTCTTCAAAACGTTTCTGTTTGTACATTGCATCTGCAAGGTTAAAGTCCCATTGAGTATTGGCAGGTTTTTTATTTAATGCTTTTCTATATTCGGTTTCGGCATTGCTAAATCGAACCGTGTCGAGTTTCGATGTGTCTTGCACTGCCTCCATAAAAAGTTTGTTTCCATTTCGCACAAATTTCCGTTCGTTCTGCCCAAAAACAGTAAGCGAAAGAATTGTTAAAAGTGACATTGTTATTATATTCTTCATTCTCTTAATTTTATTACAGACCAATTTTTTTGTACAAACCCTGCTTCTCCATCAATACATTTTCTAATTCATTTATTAGATCTTTTTTATCGGGAAGTACTTAGCCTGCATTATTCACAAATCATTCTATTCCGAAGCCAAACTACTTTGAATAAAGACAATGCTCGACTTTCGTTCCTCAAAATAGCTAAGGCTATTTCTGCGGGCCTCAACTCTGCGCTTCCCTTTATTCTTTGCATTTTGACTTCTCATAACGAAAATTCATGAATAATGCAGGTTAGGTATATTTTGAAGCGAAAACATTATTTTCAAAACCTCCATGAATATATTCCGCTGCTACTTCATCTTTCCCGGCACATAAAACAATCCCGATTGGCGGGTTGTCGTTTTCATCATTGATTTCTGTTTTATAGTAGTTTAAATAAGTATTTATTTGTCCACCGTCCGATATTTTTAATTTCGATTTTTTTAGGTCAATAAGAATATAGCTTTTAAATATTTTATTGTAAAAAACCATGTCAACATAATGGTGGGTATTGTTTAATGTAACTCTTTGTTGCGCACCAACAAACATAAAACCACGTCCCAATTCTAAAAGAAAATCTTCAATATGCTTAATTAATAGTGTTTCAAGTTCCTTTTCAAAAACAGGTTTTTGTTCTATTATACCTAAAAATTCAAAAACATAGGGATTTTTTACAATGTCTTCCGGCTTCTCAAGTGTTTGTCCTTTTTTAGAAAGTTCATACACTTTTTCCTTATTTTCTTTCCCTGCGGAAAGTAACAGGCACTCGTACAATGAGCTATCAATTTGTCTTTTTAATTCTCGAATCGACCATGAAGAATTAATTGTTTCTTTCTCATAGAAATTTCTTTTATTGACATCTTCAATTCCGAGCAATTCGCAAATATGAGACCAATTTAATTGTCCAGACAGTGTCTGGACATCAACGTATATTTGATAAAACTTTCTCATATTGAATAGGTTAGATCTGGAAAATCCTTTGCCTAATTCATCCGTGAGTTGTTTTGATAGTCCCAATATTATTTGTCGCGAAGATTGTTGTTCAACATGGTTTTGTTTTTCGTTTTTTGAAATTTCTTTTCCAATACTCCAATATGCCAGAATTAATTCATGATTTACATTGTAAACAACTTTCTTTCTGGATTGCAGCACAATTGATTTAATGTTCTTTATTAAATCCGTATTTAATATTTTAGAAATTTCATTCATAAAATTCAAATCCATTTATTGGCTTACTTTGTCGAAAAAAGCTTTATATTTTTAAAAAATCTATTTTTCCGTTCGAGAATAACAAATTCGAACAGTAACAGGAATAAGCCAATGGCAAAAAAGTATTGAAACTGGTCGTTGTATTCCGAATAAGTACGCGATTCCATTTCCTGTTTTTCCATTTTGTTTATTTCGTCGAAAAGCGAATTTAAACCTACTTGCGCATTGTTTGCCCGCACATAAATTCCATTTCCAGCCGAAGCAATCTGCTCCAGCATCTGCTCGTTGAGTTTGGTGATTACAACATTACCATCGCGGTCTTTTAAATAATCGGTTTGTCCGCCACGCAACACAGGAATTGGAGAACCTTCGGGCAATCCCATTCCAATGGTATGAACAATTATTCCTTTTTCAACAGCCGATTCTGCCGCCGAAATGGCATCGTCTTCGTGGTTCTCGCCATCGGTAATTACGATAATGGCTTTGTTTGCTTCTCCGTTTGGGGTAAACGACCGCACCGCCAAATTAATTGCTGCGCCAATTGCTGTTCCCTGTTTAGGTACAATTTGCGTACTTACCGAATTCAAAAACAATTTTGCTGAATTGTAATCGCTGGTAATTGGCAATTGTGTATATGCATCTCCGGCAAAAACTATCAAGCCAATTTTATCGTCTTTTAATCGGTCAA
Organism: Draconibacterium sp.; assembly: GCA_021648495.1. Taxonomy (GTDB): domain Bacteria; phylum Bacteroidota; class Bacteroidia; order Bacteroidales; family Prolixibacteraceae; genus Draconibacterium. The sequence continues at coordinate 4,619 of JAKIST010000210.1, read as the reverse complement.
CCAATCGAGCGATGGCGCGTTTCGAACGTTCCAAGCGGTTGGGTCGAATATCTTCCGCCATCATACTGTTCGAAACATCGAGTGCAATTATCAGCTCAACACCTTGGCGTTTTACTTTTTTCAATTTCGAACCGAACTGCGGCCGTGCAATCCCGGTAATAAAAAATGCCAATGCCAACATCAAAATCAAAAACTTAAAAGGAGGCCGGCCTTTTGATGAATAGGGCATTAATTCCTTTAAAATATTTTCATGCCCAAATTTCCGCAAAGCTCTTTTACGGGCAACCCGGGCCAAAATATAAAAAAAGGTCAACAGCGGAATGATTAACAATCCCCATAAATATTCGATATTTCCAAACCTGAACATTTCCATACTTTTCAATTTTTATGGGATACTTCTAAACAGTGTAGTCCGTAAAATTAAACTAACAATTAAAAACAGTGCCCCCAACAATGCAAACGGTAAAAACTCTTCCGATTTGCGGCTAAACTCATGCACATCGATTTTCGATTTTTCCAATTTGTCGATTTCCTTATAAATCTCTTCCAACTTCGAATTACTTGTCGCCCTAAAATATTTTCCGCCGGTTATGTTCGAAATCTCCTTGAGTGTTTTTTCGTCAATTTTAACTTTCATGTCGCGCAATTGAACGCCAAATTGGGTTTGTACAGGATAAGGTGCAGTACCAATTGTTCCCACACCAACGGTATAAACACGAATTCCAAAAGTCTTTGCAATTTCTGCGGCGGTTACCGGAGCAACTTCACCGCGGTTGTTTTCGCCATCGGTTAAAAGAATAACTACCCGGCTAATTGCTTCGCTGTCTTTTAACCGGGCCGTTGCCGTTGCCAAACCATTTCCAATGGCAGTTCCGTCTTCAATCATTCCACTATGAATGTCTTTAAAAAGATTCAGCAGTACTGCGCGGTTTGTGGTAAGCGGGCACTGTGTAAATGCTTCGCCGGCAAAAACAACCAATCCCATTCGGTCGTATTCGCGACCAGAAATAAATTCCATCGCCACATTTTTTGCTGCTTCCAAGCGGTCGGGCGTAAAATCGCGTGCCAACATACTGCTCGAAATATCCAAGGCAATCATAATATCGATTCCTTCGGTAGTTACATTCTCGAAATTATCTGACGATTGTGGCCGTGCTAAAACAACAACAAAAAATGCAATGGCAACAATCTGTGTCAAAAACACCAAATGGCGAAAATATTGCCTCATTGTTTTTGGTGCTTTAAACACCGATGCCGTTGATGAAACCTGGATGCTGGCAGTATTTCGTTTTTGCCTGAAAATATACCAAAGCGCCATTGGTACAATTACCAAGAGCAGGTAAAATAATTCAGGGTTTTTAAATGTTAGTCCTTCAAACATCCTTTTCTACTTTAATTTCAACTTCATCTTTATCACTCTCTTTTCCCTCCTTCTCATCCAGCTTTTTGACTTCCTCTTTTTTTGTTTCCCTCACAAAAGAATAAGCATTTGTCAAGGTCAAATTATCATCGTCGGGAAGTGGTTTGTATTTGGCAAATTTTACCAAATCGGCCAGTTTTAAAATTTGTCCCAGATTGACAAACATTTTATCTGTCAATAAATTTTTATTCACCCTAAAACTTTCAATGGTTTCGTCCGACGTTTGTTCCATCGCCGGAATTCCAAAACGGTCTTCAATATATACACGCAAGACCTCGGTTACTTCGCTGTAATACCGTTTTAGTTTCCCTTTCTGCCAAATTTTTTCACTTTTAATCCTGTCTAATTCGCGAATGGCGACAATGTATGCCGGCTCTTTTGGTTTTTGCGGCCTTGCAAAAATGGGTTGGTTATTTCTCCTTCTTTTTATTGAATAAAGAATCAGGAAAATAATTGCCCCAATTAATATTACGCCCAAAATATAGGGCGTTACTTCTTTTAAGGTAAGCGGCGCATCGTACGGCATTTTAATATCGGCCGGTCCTTTTGTGGTGTCGATAACCATGCTGTAAACATTCAAGGTCACTCCGTTTGTAGGAACAGAATCAACCCGCCCATCAACATTTATTTTAAACCACACCGGGGAAATCCGGTAGCTTCCGCTGTCGAAACTGGTAATGGTATAACTCTGAATTTGCTTTTGAAACTCTTCGTTGTCCATTTTAAATGTATCGATTCCCGAGCGGCCTAAAACTTCAATTAAACCTTGATTAAGAGAATCTGGTATTTGCGGAAACTCAACCGCAATATTATTAGGGTGATCGATTTCGAGGTACAATTTAATTTGGTCGCCCAATAAAATGTTGGTCGAATCGAGCCGTGCTGTCGCTTTTATGCGCTGCGCATTTGCAACTCCCGAAATTAAAATTATTGATAGAAATAGTATTGCTCCTATTCTTCCAAAGTTCAAAGTTCCTCTCCATTCACTGCTACTGCAACTGTCAGGCTGAAAGTAGTTTCTGTTTAAAATGAAAAAATTATTATATATGCGAACCAAAGGTTGAAATGCCCTGAGTATTAATAATTTAACCCACTTCGGGGTTGTTGTTGCATTATTCGACACTTTCCCCGAGCTTCGCACGGGGCTATTATTGTTAATGTCCTTTGAACATTTCTTTATCCCTAAGGGATTAAACAATAATAGCCACGGGTATAAGCTGTGGATAACCAAATGCAAACGAGAAGAACCCCGAAGTGGGTTCAACTTTTGATTAGCATTAGATATTCTATTTTGTCTCAATTTCATTCGTTATTATTTTAATGCCCGCTTTTTAAACAGGTTCATCAACGATTTTACGTAATCTTCGCTGGTGTTAATTGTTGCATAGTCAACGCCACATTTTTTAAACATTCTGTCCAGCTCTCCCGAGTGTTTAATCCACCAGTCGCTATAAATTTTACGTGTTTTCCGCGAGCTGCTGTCCACCCATACATATTTGGCGGTTTCTGCATCTTTCAACTTTATCATTCCAATTGAAGGAAGTGTTGTTTCGCGTTCGTCGTAAATTTTTAGTGCAACAATATCGTGCTTGTTGTTGGCAATTGAAAGTGCCATCTCCAGTTCTTTGTTTTCGTCCATAAAATCGGAAATAAGGAAAGCGGTACAACGTTTTTTAATTGCGTTGGTCAAATAGCGGATGGCCCCAGTAATATCTGTGCCTGTTTCCTGCGGCTTAAAATCAATTAATTCGCGAATAATCCTCAAAATATGGCTTTTCCCTTTTTTGGGTGGAATAAATTTTTCGATGATATTGGAGAAAAAAATCACCCCAATTTTATCGTTGTTCTGAATGGCAGAAAAAGAAAGAACAGCCGAGAGTTCGGTAATTACGTTTTTCTTCATTTTTTCAAAAGAACCAAATTCACGCGAGCCGCTCACATCAATCAACAGCATTACGGTAAGTTCCCGCTCTTCCTCAAAAACTTTAATAAATGGCGTGTTAAAACGTGCGGTCACATTCCAGTCGATGCTGCGGATATCGTCCCCAAACTGGTACTCCCGAACTTCGGAAAACGCCATTCCACGCCCCTTAAAAGCACTGTGGTATTCACCAGCGAAAATATTCCGCGACAGTCCACGTGTTTTAATTTCAATCTTCCGTACCTTTTTTAATAAATCACTTGTTTCCACAGGAAAGTTTCAAGTTAAAAATTGTTGGCCACCAGCTGTTAGTTGCCAGCTTCTGGCTTTTTATCATTCACATATTCAGGCTTTCAGCCCTTTTCCTACGGTACTTCAACCGTATTCAAAATATCGGTAATAATTTCTTCCGAAGTAATGTTGTTTGCTTCTGCTTCGTAACTCAATCCGATACGGTGGCGCAAAACATCGGCACAAACGGCACGCACATCTTCCGGGATTACATAGCCACGGCGTTTGATAAATGCAAACGCTTTTGACGCTTGTGCCAGACTAATTCCAGCCCTCGGAGAAGAACCGTAAGAAATCATCTCCGCATATTTTGCAAGATTGTATTCCGCAGGTTCGCGTGTTGCAAAAACAATGTCAACAATGTATTTCTGAATTTTTTCATCCATATAAACATCTTTCACCACATCGCGGGCCTTCAAAATATCTTCGGTTTTTAATATGGTCGTAGTCTCAGGAAAATTCTTCAAAAGATTTTCTTTTATAATCTGCATTTCCTCCTCTTTTGTTGGATAGTTGATTACAACCTTCATCATAAAACGGTCAACCTGAGCTTCGGGAAGCGGATAAGTACCTTCCTGTTCAATAGGGTTTTGTGTTGCCATTACCAAAAATGGCTCATCCAATTTAAATGTTGTATCGCTAATGGTGACCTGGCGTTCCTGCATGGCTTCCAACAATGCCGATTGTACTTTTGCAGGGGCACGGTTTATCTCATCGGCCAAAATAAAGTTAGCGAAAATTGGTCCTTTTTTAATGGTGAACTCTTCTCTTTTCTGACTGTAAATCATGGTTCCCAGTAAATCTGCCGGTAGCAAATCGGGCGTAAACTGAATACGCGAAAACTTCGCGCTGATGGTTTGTGCCAGCGATTTTATAGCGAGTGTTTTTGCCAAACCCGGAACTCCTTCCAACAGGATGTGACCGTTGGAAAGTAAGCCAATCAACAGGCTTTCAACCAAATGTTTTTGCCCAATAATTACTTTGCCC
>JAKIST010000209.1 GCA_021648495.1 Draconibacterium sp. | reverse complement strand
TTGATACTGGAAATAAAGAGAGTACCGAGTCTATTGAACCAGTAAGTTGCCGGCCCGATTTTATGCTGCTGCTTTATCCCGTAATTTCTTTTAAAGAGGAATTCGGCCACATGGGGTCGCGCATAAATTTAATAGGCGAAGGGAATAAATGGAAACTGGTTGAAAAATATTCAAACGAGCTGCATGTTACACCGCAAACGCCACCTACATTTTTGGTGTTGGCCGACGACGATAAAACCGTGCCTCCCAGAAATTCGGTGGAATTTTACTTGCAGCTTAAAAAGAACAATGTACCTGCTGAAATGCATATTTTTAGGGAGGGGGGACATGGTTTTGGGATTACAAAAAAGAATTTGCCCGTTGACCAGTGGCCCAATCTGTTTTTCGATTGGTTGAAAGCAATGAAAATTGTGGAGTAAATTATTGGGAAATGCAAAAAACAAATCCATTAAAAGTATTAAAGTATTGCCCTAAATGTAGTTCACCTGAATTTAAAAAATGGGGAGAACGCTCGCTAAAATGTGGGTGCTGTGGATTTCATTTTTTTATTAATTCGGCGGCGGCGGTGGCGGCTTTGGTAAGCGATGAAAAAGGAAAATTAATGCTTGTTACGCGTGGCGTTGAACCTAATTATGGGAAGCTGGATTTACCGGGAGGTTTCGTCGATCCTGGCGAAACGGCAGAAAATGCGGTGCAGCGTGAACTTTTCGAGGAATTGGGATTGAAAATAAAATCGTTGAGTTACATTGCATCGGCCCCCAACGAATATATTTTCTCGGAATACTCTGTTTTTACTACTGATTTAGCTTTTAAAGTTATTCCGAAAACCCTTTCAGGATTAAAGCCGATGGACGATATTTTGGATTATAAATTTTATTCCGAAGAGGAAATAAATTACGATGATATTCCCGCCCCTTCAATAAAACAGTTTGTAAAATATTTTTTCAAAAATGAACAACTAATAGCAGAGATATAAAAATGAGATATATCGGATAATTGACCTGGCATTATCTCTCATAAAATGGAGACTTATATTTAGGCGAATTAAGGGTTTTTACTATTGATAATTAATATATTTCAACTTTCAATTTGTGTTATAAAACTATAAATGAATGAACACAATTAAAAATAGAATTAGCGCACTGCAAACTGAAATGCAGAAGTTAAATTTAGATGCCTGGTACATTTCCGGGACCGACCCACATTCAAACGAATATTTGCCGGCAAGGTGGCAAACGTGTTCGTTTATTTCAGGATTTACCGGTTCGTATGGAATGCTTGTGGTTACTCGGAATGATGCTGGTTTGTGGACTGATTCGCGCTATTTTATTCAAGCCGAAGACCAATTGAGAGGCACTGGGATTTCAATGAATAAATTACGTGTTCCCAATGCTGTTTCACCTGAAGTTTGGTTAACTGAAAAATTGAAAGTTGGAAACCGGGTGGGAATTGATGCACAAACTATATCGGTAACTGGATTCAAAAACCTTAAAAATACCCTCGCTGAAAAGGAGATTGAATTGGTAGAAACCCCTGATTTATTTGAAACTATTTGGATCGATCGACCGCAAGTTTCAACCAATAAAATTTTTGAATTGAAATTACAATTTGCAGGAGTTCCGCGTAAAGTGAAACAGGCTCAAATTGCTGACGCGCTTAAAAAAACAGGAGCCGGGTGTCATGTGGTTTCAATGCTCGATGAATTGGCGTGGCTTTATAATTTGCGTGGTTCGGATATTTATTTTAACCCTGTTTTTACAGGATTTGGATGGGTAGGAGAAAACGAAAACTATTTGTTCGTCGATAAAAATAAGCTCCCATCGGAACTAATTTCAAAACTAAAAAAGGAAGGGATAATTTTAAAGGAATATGCGGAGTTTTATTCATTCATAGAAGAAGTGAAAAACAAAAAGGTTTTTCTGGATGAGTCAACTGCCAACTATTCAATTTTTAGTTTGTTGAACAAGAAAAACGAAATTGTAAGTGGTACTTCAATTCTTGCAAAATTTAAAGCACTCAAAAACAAAACGGAAATAGCAGGTTTTAAAAACGCCATGAAAAAAGATGGAGTTGCCTTGGTAGAGTTTCATGCGTGGCTAAAGGAGAATATTGGCAAAACCGAAATTTCGGAGTTTGTAATTGGTAGGAAGTTGGCTGATTATCGTTCAAAACAAAAAGATTTTAAAGGTGAAAGTTTTTCGCCAATTGTAGGATACAAAGAGCACGGGGCAATTGTTCATTTGAGTGTTGGCAAAGCGGATGCGTTGCCTGTTGAAGCCGATGGAATTTTACTTTTCGATTCGGGGGGACAATATTTAGATGGAACGACAGACATTACCCGAACAGTAGCATTGGGTAAAATTACCGCACAACAAAAACGCGATTATACTTTGGTTTTAAAAGGAATGATTGCACTTTCAAAATCCAAATTCCCGTATGGGACCAAAGGTTGCCATTTAGATATTTTGGCCCGAAAACCACTTTGGGAAAATGGGCTGAATTACGGACACGGAACCGGGCACGGAGTTGGCCATTTTTTAAGCGTACACGAAGGTCCCTTTGCAATCAGGCAGGAATTTAATGAGAATTTGATTGAGCCGGGGATGGTAATGTCGAACGAACCGGCATTTTATCGCATAGGCGAATATGGAATCCGTACCGAGAATATGATGGTTTGTGTAGAAGGTGAAAAATCGGAATTTGGCCAGTTTTTAGAATTCGAAACACTCACACTTTGTCCGATTGATACTACATTAATCGATCTGAAATTAATGACAAACGATGAGAGAAGTTGGTTGAATGCCTATCATAAAAATGTAAATTCAGAATTAAAACCTTTGTTGGCAAAAGAGTTGCACGGTTTCTTAGATGAGTTAACGGTTCGGATTTAATCTGTGGCTTTCGGAATAGTAAAAAAGAATTTGCTACCTACATTAAGTTCGCTTTCAACAAATATTTTCCCATTGTTCTTTTCAATAAACTCTTTGCAAAGGATTAACCCCAAGCCTGTGCCAAGCTCGTTAGCAGTTCCTGCTTTTTGTACCTTCTCTGTAATACTGAATAATTTTGAGATTGTGTTTTTATCCATTCCTGTTCCGTTGTCAGAAATACAAAATTGAAAGAAATTATCGATTGGAGTAGCTGATATTTCAATGTTTCCTCCATCGGAAGTGAATTTGAGTGAGTTGGAAATTAAATTCCTAAAAACGGTGGAAATCATATTCTTGTCGGCAAAACAATTAATATTTTCAGGCACGCTGTTTTTTACGGTAATATTTTTATTGTCGGCATGTTGTAAAAGGACTGAAATGTTGTCTTGAATTACAAGATAAGGAGAAAAATTAGAAGCTTCAATTTGAATTTTACCAGTTTGAGATCTCGACCATTCGAGCAAATTTTGCAGTAGGTTAAAAGTGTTTTTCGAGGTTGAATGAATGTCTTTTACAAATTCTATTTTATCTTCGTTTGACATGACTTCCCAATTTTCGATCATAATTTCGGAAAGCCCAAGCAATGCGTTAAACGGGCTTTTTAAATCGTGCGCGATAATTGAAAAAAACATATTTTTCGAAGCATCGGCCAAACTTAGCGCTTTGGTCCGCTGTTTTACTTTTTCTTCAAGCGAAGCATTTAGCAACAATAATTCTTCGTATTGTTTCTTTATTTTTAATTCTTGTAAAAAGCTTTTTATAGCTTCCTTAACCGTTAAAACCAAGTCGTCTTTATCCCATGGTTTTGCAATGTACCTGTAAAGTTGAGCGTTGTTGATTGCGTTGCTAATGCCATCGATGCTCGCCTGCCCCGTTAATAATATTTTTAATGACCCCTGAGAAATAGCATGTATTTCTTTCAGCAACTCATCGCCTTTCATACCGGGCATAATGTAATCGGAGATAACCACCGGCACATTAATTCCTTCGTCTATTAATTCTTTGAAATATTCCAGCGCATCTTCACCACTGTCTGAGGTCTCAATTTTATATTCTTCACCAAAAATATTGTCTAACTGTTCTTCCAGCGCATTGAGGATTATTTCCTCGTCGTCGATACACAAAATAACTTGTCTGTTCATTGTAAAGTTTTATATTTCTTCGATTTGAGAAAGCCCGGACCTGATAACACTTTCCAATTGCTCTTTGGTCCATGGTTTTGTAATGTGGGCATAAAGTCCTGCATATTTTTCCGCATTCTTTATTGCCGAATCATCAGCCTGGCCGGTTAACATTATCTTTACTATTTTTGGGAATTTTTTATGGACATTGATTAAAAATTCATCGCCTTTTTTACCGGGCATCAACCAATCGGAAACGATTACCACAACACTAATATTATCATTTGTAAGCTCTTCCAATACTTCCATCCCTTCTTCGGCATTTTCAGCATACTCATAAATAAACTCGCCACCAAACATGTTTTCAATTTGTTCGCCAAGGCTGTCGAGTATTATGTTTTCGTCATCAACACAAACAATTGCTCTTTTATTCATAGTTGTTTATTCTATTGGCAATATTACAGTAAAAGTTGTACCAATCCCAACTTCACTTTTCAATTCTAATGTAGCATTATGTTTCTCAACAATTCGTTGAACGATGTCGAGGCCAATTCCAGTTCCTTCCCCAGATTTTTTTGTTGTATAAAATGGTTCAAAAATTTTACTTCTTAATTCTTCGGGGATGCCATGTCCGGTATCTTTTATGCTCACTTTCACTTTTCCATCGAAGTTTTTTACCGAGATTGTTAAAACACCTTTGCTGTTCATTGCTTGTATTGCATTAGAAACGAGGTTAATCCAAACCTGCACCAGTTCATCCGGATAACAGTTGAGCAATGGGATTTTCTCAAATTTCCTTACAACTTCAATACCTTGTTTTAGAAAGTTATGTTGAAGGATTAATACCGTTTCAATATTTTCAATCAGATCCGCTTTTCTTTTTGTTTCGGTGCTTTCTTTGTGAACAAATTTTTTAAGTGCAAAAATTACATTGGAAGCTTTGTCAACAGCAAGTTTTATGTTTTCGGTGTTCTTCCTGACGGAATAAATATCTTTAATTGATTTTAAAATAAATTCAGGCTTATCAATATCTAGCAAGGGAATTACTTTATCAATTTCATTATATAGTTTCATGTACATAATTAATTCAGTAATTGAATTAACATTGTCGATTTTAGCCTCTGTAAGTTTTGAATGGACGATCTTCTTTTGTTGCCTGTTTTCTTTGGAGGTCAAGGATGTATTGCCCCTTTCAATTAAACCCATAATTTTCAGGAAAATAATTAATTCCTTTTTCGAGAGTTCAGTAAATAGTTTGTACAAATTATGCATCGAAGAATCGAGCGATATTGAAATATTTCCTGCCGAAGCATTAATTGCACCAATTGGGGTATTTATTTCGTGAGCAATACCTGCAATTAAATTTCCCAAAGCACCCATCTTTTCCGATTGGATTAACTGCGCCTGTGTTTCCTTTAAATTATTAAGTGTAGCTTCGAGGTTCTTTTTTTGTCGTTTTAATTCATTGTTCTTTTCATTAATTGTCTTCTCATTCTTTTCTCGTTCGGTTATATCGTGGGCAACTCCTTCAATTGATACTATTTCGCCATCTTTGTTATACAGCGGCGACTCTGTTATTTCAATTATTTTTATCTCTCCACTTTTTGTGAACAGTTAAAATTTAAATGTTTTTTGCTTTTTGCCGACAGCACTTTTTTTGAGTGTTTCAATTGTTTTTTTATTCAATTCACTGTCGGTCATGTGTTTTACTATTCCTCCAAAAGCTTCTTCAACAGTATAACCAAGAACTTTTTCTACCGAGGGGCTTATGTAAAGATATTTTCCATCCATTCCGTGAGAATAGAAAAAATATTCATTCTTGAGGCTTTCTATTAATCTTTTATACTTTCTTGAGTCCTCCATTATTAGGGTTTGTTTAATTTTTCAATTGTTTATCCCTTACGTATATTTAAAGAGGGCACAACTACTATCAATAATAAAGTTTGAAGATATACAAATTTACTAAAATCAGTTAACGCTATTTAAAAACTTTTATTAAAAAGGCATCTCTAAAAACTCATTTCTTTCAAAAAACGAAGATAATGAATAATATACAAGGCATAATTTTTTCACATTATCCCGATAGTGTTTCAAAAATTTGAATTGTCTCTGAAAAACTCTGAAAATTTTGATGCGAAGGAGTTTATTGAGATGCCCTTAACTTTTTAACAATGGATTTTAAAGGTTGAAATAATAAAAATGAGTTGATAAAAAATGAGGAGATAATAATTAAATTGCCTGTTAACTCATCGTAAAAAACATTGATTACTTTACCAAGCAATGCAACTAAACCTCCAATAACAATAGCGGATACAACTTTTTCTTTGTGAATTTTAAGTTTTAACAATCCAGCCAACGTTGGAACCACAAAAGCACCTGAAAAAAAGGTAAGCGCAAAAAGTAAAGCTTGAATAATTGAGGTCACATAAAGTGAAACAAGAATGCTGAGAATTCCCATTAAAACTACAAATACGCGCGTTGTTCCAAGCGATTTCTTTTTATTCAGGTTTCCGGTAATTAATTCATTTAATATTATCGACGAAGTTAAAAGGGTAGTATCTGCCGACGACATTACTGCAGAAAGTAGCGCGGCAATAAAAAGTCCGTACACCCAACCGGGCAATAAATTCTGGGCAAACGAAACAATTCCTGTATTTCCAAATTGTTGAGAATAAATACCCAGCCATGTTAAAACGAATGAGATGGGAATTAAAATAAGTGCTACTATTAATATGCTCCGCGATGCTGTTTTTTCGTTTTTCGCACAAAAAACACGCGAATAAATATCGGGGCCAACCACGAATGTTACTGAATAGGTTAAAATTAAAATTAGCAAATCGAGGGCAGAAAACGAATTGTTAAACAACGAAGTAACCCGGAGCGGTTCAATATTAATGGTGTCAACATTTTTAGATGCGAAAAAAAGTAAAGTGCCCAAACCAATCACAATCAACACAGCTTGTAAAACATCCGTTTTCAAAATACTTAACTGGCCACCAATCAAAGTGTAAACGATAAAAATTGTTCCGGCAATTAGCGCAGCATTCGAGTAAGTTAAAAATCCCATGCCACTGAGAATTTTTGCAGCGGCTATTATTTGTGCTGCTACAATTCCCAGCCATGCAACTGGGATAATTGTTGAAGAAATTGTTTCGGCTTTTTTTCCGTAAAAAGTTCCAAGAAGTTCGGGGAGGGTAAAATTGCCAAACCGTTTTACATATTTCGAAATGGGGATTAGAATGAATAAACCAAGTGCTGCACAAAATAAAAACCAAAGTGCTGCCCAGCCTATTTTCTGGCTCAATTCGATGGTGCCTAAAATAGCTGAACCGCCCAAAATAGTCGCAAGCAAACTTCCCGAAACCGGAATTAAACCGGCTTTTCCCCCCGCTACATAAAAGTCGCTTGGAGTTTTTATCTTGAATGCTGAATAAACCCCAATGGAGAGCATTAAAACAAAATATATTGCTATGATGATTTCGGCTTGCATAAAATTAAAAGATGTAAATATCGGAATTAATATTTCAAAACCGTATTTTCGTTTGTCAATAAAAATTATCAAAATGAATAGGACTGCTTTTTCCTTGATCGCTTTAATTATATTTTTGGCGGCTTGTACAACAAAAGAGAAAGTTATGCCGCCCGTTGCAAATAAAATTTCGAAAGAATTAACCATTCACGGTGACACACGCATCGATAATTATTATTGGATGAAAGATCGGGAAAACCCGGGAGTTATTGCTCATTTAGAAGCTGAAAACACTTATACAGAGGCGGTAATGAAACATACACAGCCACTTCAAAATAAATTGTTCGACGAAATAAAGTCGAAAATCAAACAGGAAGACGAATCGGCCCCATACAAAAAGAAGGGGTATTTTTATTATACCCGAACTGTACCTGAAACTGAATATTATTTGGTTTGCCGCAAAAAGGAACCCATGGAAGCCGG
>JAKIST010000208.1 GCA_021648495.1 Draconibacterium sp. | reverse complement strand
ACCGTATAACGGCTGGTGGGCAGCTTACCGATTTAATCATAATTGCAGCTCGCCGGGCAATGGGTAAAACGGCTTTTGTTCTTTCAATGGCCAGGAATATGGCTGTTGACCACAACCGCCCGGTAGCCGTATTCTCGCTTGAGATGTCATCATTACAATTAGCTAACCGTTTAATTTCTGCGGAAACAGAATTACCCGCCGATAAAATAAAAACAGGAAGGCTCGAAGAATACGAGTGGATGCAATTAAATCAACGAATTAAATCGTTAGACAATGCACCACTTTTTATCGACGACACCCCTGCCCTGTCTATTTTTGAGTTCAGGTCGAAATGCCGCCGGTTAAAAATTCAGCATAAAATTGAAGTTATTATTATCGACTACCTTCAGTTAATGACAGCGGGCACCGATAGCAGAGGAAGCCGCGAACAGGAAGTCAGCCTGATTTCACGTTCGTTAAAAGCCATTGCAAAAGAGCTGGATGTCCCAATTATTGCACTGTCGCAGTTGAACCGATCGGTTGAATCGCGAGAGGGAAAACGTCCGCAGCTTTCAGATTTACGTGAATCGGGAGCAATCGAACAAGATGCAGATATTGTTACTTTTATTCACCGTCCGGAATATTATGGGATTACGGAAGATGAGTCTCAAAATTCACTTTTGGGGGTGGCCGAAATTATTATTGCCAAACACCGTAACGGCGCAACCGCCGATATTCACCTTCGATTTAAAAAAGAACTGGCCAAATTTATGGATTTGGAAGTTCCATTTTCCGGTGGCTTTCCAGACGACCAAACATTCAGTTCTAAAATGAATGAAGACCAGGATTTGTCGGGAGCGGGCATTTCGAGCAACAACAGTTTCGATAAGCAAAAACCTTCCACTTCAGATGCCCCATTTTAAAATTGAATAAATATTTTTTTTTAGAAACAAAGTAAAAATGAAAAACAAAATATCCATCGTTCTTATCCTCCTTTTTTTCACCTTTCAGGCGAAATGTATCCATATTTTAATTCCCATGGACGATACCCAAAACGACCATCTGAAATCGTATGGAATTGCTTACTGGGTATTGGAAAAAGATGTGGAAGTGAAGTGGCTGCTCAATTACAGGGGAGGAAGTTTTCTGATGCAATACTACCCTGAAATTGAGAATGAATGTGTAATCAGAGGGGTTAGTTTTGAGATGATTACCGATGCACAAACCAGCGCCATTTTAAATGAAATAGCGCAGCCTGATGTAAACCAAGATGCGGTGGCAATGAACAAAGCACCTAAAATAGCCGTATATTCCCCACCAAACAAACAACCCTGGGACGATGCAGTTACGCTGGTTTTAACTTACGCAGAAATTAAATACGACATTATATACGATGAAGAAATATTAAATGGTAAACTCTCGGATTACGATTGGCTCCACCTTCACCACGAAGATTTTACGGGCCAGCATGGAAAATTTTGGAGAGCTTATCAAAATGCCCCCTGGTATCAACAAGAAGTAAAAAGTGATAATGAGTTGGCAAAAAATTTGGGCTTTATGAAGGTTTCGGAAATGAAATCATTCGTAGCACAGGAGATTGAAAAATATGTTGTACGAGGTGGCTTCCTTTTTGCGATGTGTGCTGCTACCGATACTTACGATATTGCGTTGGCAGCTACCGGAATTGATATTTGTGAAAGTATGTTCGACGGCGACCCGGCTGACAAACATGCTCAGGAGAAGCTGGATTTCTCACGAACTTTCGCCTTCAAAAATTTCATATTGGAGAAAAGTCCGTACGAATACGAGTTCTCCGACATTGACGCAACCAATACAAGAAAGGTACTGCGTGAAAATGACTATTTTACTTTATTCGATTTTTCGGCCAAATGGGATCCCATTCCAACCATGCTTTGCCAAAACCACAAAAACCTGATAAAAGGTTTTATGGGGCAAACTACTGCATTCAGAAAGGAAGTCATAAAATCGGATGTTTTAATTTTGGGCGAAAATAAACCAGCCAACGAGGCCCGTTACATTCATGGAGAAAAAGGGAAAGGTTTCTGGACATTTTATGGTGGCCACGACCCGGAAGATTATCAACATTTAATTGGCGACCCACCAACAGATTTGAAACTGCATCCTAATTCTCCGGGTTATCGGTTAATTTTGAACAATGTCCTATTTCCGGCAGCTAAGAAGAAAAAGAGGAAAACATAGGCCAGATAAACTGGAAAAACGTAATCCAAACTATACAGAAAAAATCACTTTTCGAAGCAGGCTCAATTTTGGAAACATCAAATTTCAAACCGACAATTTTAATATCGGATTTTGAAATTTATCCGTTGAATGCTAGAAAGGTTTGATAATTGATAATTGCGGTTTGTAATTTCCTGCCGAATAAAACACCTGTAAAAATGGAGATACTAGCGTATAATAATTTTTTTAATCTCCTTTTCTCCATCCCACTCAATGACGAAAAGATACACCCCATTGCTTAATTCAGATACATCAATTTCGTTATGTTCTTGTTCTCTAAATTCGTTATATCGTATTAGATTACCGACCGAATTATACAATTTTAATAAATAAGCATTGCCCCCACTCTGAATAATTACTTTTGAGCTTGCCGGGTTTGGAAAAATCCTGATTTTTGGTTCACTTTTAATCGGTTCAGGTATATCCGTAACAATAGTAGCGAATGATGCTTCAAAAGGAATCAGGTGATTTCCTGCATAATCTTCCAATCCACTTTTCAAAGATAGGTAGTAGCTTGCAGACTCTTCCAAATTTGATTCGGGGTAAATAGTTATTAGCATTTTATTTGAACTTACAGAGGCGTTAAAAGCTACATTATCTCCCACCGAATTATTCTTTTTGAATATTACAAAAGAATCAATTGAATTATAGTTCAATTCTTGTTCTGTTCCACTTCTAACAGGTTCACTAAACTGTATTTTGATAAATGAACCTATACTTACCGAAGAGCTTTCTTTTAAAATGGTGGCAAATGGGGCAATATTTTCTTCTTTGTGCCCCGTTACTTTTACTTGCCGGGCAATTCGTTGTGTTTCTGAATCTGAAGCAATGGTTACAACATCATTAAAATAACCCGTTTCAGAACTTTCCGGATTAAACCAAATTTTCAATTCGGCCGAATCGTTTGGTAAAATTAAAATAGGTAATTCGTTTTTAATATTAAAAAAGCCGGTTCTTGTTTCAACATTATTTATATCGAGATTATTGATTGAATTGTTTTTTACCCAAACTGACTGAAAAAGTGTATCTGCTACCCAGATACCAAAATCTATAGAATCTAAATCCGTTTCAAATATTTTCGTTTGCCATTTATATTTTTCAATGCGGGGGCAGTAACTATGTTTAGTGAAATCCCATTCCAGTGCTGGCGACCCATCAGGATTAAACTCGGTAAACGATGGCCAGTAAGGTCCCCACGAAACAAGGGTATTCCCATTTGATAATCTTTGAACTTTCCCTTCATGGTTTGAATAATTTTTAGGATTTCTATATATTCTGTTTACCAAAGTAGCGGTTTTGTTTTCTTCATCCAATTGATATTCTACCGCGCTTGAATATTGCGGATTATGGAGATTCCCATTATCAAAAAGCAGTATATTTCCATTCTCGAGTTTACGGATGCAATGCTGATGAGAAAACTTTAGTTCATCATTTATAAACTGAAATTGATTTTTCTTTCCTCCCAGCCGCCAAATAATTTCCCCCGTCCTTTTATCAACTTTAGTAATTTCATCCATGTGCCTGCAAGATATTAGAAAGCTTGTATCAGAATCGTAACAAATTCCATTTGCATGAACATAGTCCAATTGCTTTTTCGAGAAATCTACATAAGATGAATTTTCATTGGCATCGGTAATCTCAAAATGATCAGCACTGTTCCACGTAAATAAAAGATTATTCATATTGTCAAATTCCTGAACAATTAAATCCAATGCTTTGGCTTCTGGATTTCCATCCAATACAAATTGGGTCATATCAACTGTTCTTGGTGCAACACCCATCAATAATACATTGCCAGCTTTAGAAACATCCCAATCGTGTGGATTGGTTTTATATCCCTGAGCCGAATATATTTCAGATATTTCCAACATGCTATCCAGAAAAATCAATTTTCGGGGGACACCGTGCATATATGCAATCCTACCATCGTCAAGAAGCCTCATTGAAGCGGTGGCACTATTTGTTTTTCTGAAAAAAACCGGAGTTCCAAAATTATCGATTATAGTAATATAATGGCTTGCCCCGTTTGCAGTTAATCCTTTTGAGCCCATAAAGAAATAACCTTCTGCCGGGCCATTCGATGCGAGAATTTTAATCTCAGGGAAGAAATCTGAAATCGGGGTACTTTGTGCAAATGCAGTTTGCGTTGCACAAAAAGCCACAACAAAATTCAATAACATTTTCAAGCTAAAAATTCTCATACTATATTTTAAAGATAATATTCACAACGAATTGTTACAATGAAAAAAAAACCGTCCCACAAAAGGAAACGGTTTTCTATTTTATATTAGAAACAATTTATTGTTTTACCAAAACGGCATCGCTCACACGATTTCCGCCATCGCCAAAGTCGTCTTCATCCCAATGCATCTCAAAATGTAAACTAATTGTTGATGCACATCCATCCCAGTTTCCGCTTCCTACGTACCAGTAATCGTACGGTCCAGGCAAAGTTTGTCCCCAATATTCCCCAGATACCATCGAAATTGAACCGTCACCTAAACCAAGGGTTAAGTGAATGTCCCCATCTAAACCAAAGCCAGTTTGGAATGCTTCTCCCCAACCGCCATAAACCGATTGCAATAATCCAGGATGTCCATCCTGAGCATCGATACTAATGGTTGTATCATCAACTTTACTAATTGTAACAGTAATGGGTTCATTGTCTCCACCCCCTATACTTTCTGTACCTACCCATGTACCAACATACCAATCGGCAGTTTTAGGACAGAAAGCATTAACCGTAACATCCAATGTAGCAGGATCTGATGTTACACCTCCTTGTGTTGTTTCGGTAACCGTTATCTTGGCTGTTCCGGCAGTTGGGTACTCAATAGTTGCAGTTCTTGTATCGTCACTAACCGACTTAATTGTTGCACCATCAACACTCCAGTTCCAGGTAGAACCACCGCGGTAATAATCAATGGTATAAGTAGCAGAAGTAGTTTGAAAAGCTACTTGTGTTCCTTGAATTCCATCTAATACCTTAGGAATAATTGCATTATAATTATAAGCATCCTGTGCAGCTTCAATGGGTGGCGTTGTACAAGAATTAAATAATGAAACCACCACGAATAAAGCGATTGCTAAAAATATTTTATTTTTCATAGTATTTAAATTTATTTGTTCCATCCTCCGTTACTATAATCTTCACCAGCTACGCCAATTCCAGGACCAAAGGTGTAATAGTCCATTTGCATTACTTCAAGCTGCGAACCAGGTATTGGCCAATGTAATGCTGTACCGGCTTGCAATAAATTTTCTTTACGCATTTCGAAAAACTGAATTCCCATTCCTGAAAGCATTAGTTCAACCATTCTTTCGTAATGAATAGCAGCAGAGATCTGAGCGGCATCAGCAGGAAGTGGAGGAAGGTTTCCACGAGAAACACGTGCTGAAGAATTCATAACATCAGCAGCTTCCTGAATTTTACCTGTACGTACAGCAGCTTCAGCTATAAAATAGTCATTTTCAGCTTTATAAAATACTGGCATTGGCTCTGTCCAAGTTGTAAGGTACTGATCTAAACGAGAATACCGATAGGAAGAAAAATGATAGTAGCCACGTTCTGCACGAAATGGACAAGAACTTAAATATTCGTAGTCGGAAAGTAAGCGGGCATCAGCCGAAGTGGCTTCCCCATTATTTGGTAAATCTGAAAACAGCCCACTGGAAGGAAATTGTGCCGACATAGTTGGATCCATCAAATTAATAACATACATATCAGTTTGAGCCCATCCACCATAAATACTATAGGTTTGATACAGTGAATACCAGGTAATATCATCTGCTAATGGAGCAAAATCTTTTTGAATGCCATTTTTTGCGTAATTGTAAACCCTGCCCCAGTCAGTGGCATCGTCCTGGGCTTTATTTCTGGCACCATAAACCAAAAACCTTGCTGCATACGAACTTGCTAACTGCCCAAATTCTGTATTGCTCCAGGTATCTCCAGGTATCCATTCCGACGGCACAGTAAAACTACCGGAATTACAAATACTTATACATTTATCTAAACTAACCAACGCAGCGGCCAAAACATCTTGATAAGGTGAAGTTTCAATTTTCACCGTTAAATCAGTTTCCTGGGTAATAATAAATGCCCTATCATAAAGTAATCCAAGGTAACCCAATGACATTGCTTGTGTAAAATAAGCCACTGCATTAACTAAATCAGTAGAACCATCGTCCATGGTAACACCATTATTAATTGTTTGCGCCAAAACATCGTTCGACTGCGATAGAACCGAGTATAAAGTATTGTAATAATTTTCCGTAATTACCACATTTGAATATGAAGGTTTATTATCAAATGCTTTACGAGGTTCGTTTCCAAAGTCGCGCATCCCAGCATTTCCCCATGAACAGGTTCCAGCGTCAGAAGCCGTCATAAGTGCCAACCCAGGGCCATCATATTCCTGGTTTATTTGAAACCAGCGGTTAATCAGTCCACCGGTAACCCCTTTAATATCATTTGGATTAGAGAATGCAGTATCAAAATCAGGATCATTCAAGTTTTCCACAAGCAGATCCTCACATGCTGTCATTGATATTACAGTGATCAGCAATACTAAAATATATCTTAAACTTTTCATTATTAATTCCTTTTAATGTTTAAAATTTCAATTCAAGTGAAGCAGAAAATGACCTAAAATTAGGATACCCCATAAAATCATAGGCATATATCTGGGTACCGTTGGTAGTTCCAACTTCAGGATCGAAACCCGTATAGTTAGTGAATGTCAACAAATTACGTCCGATTAAAGAAAATTTTGCCGATTTAATAAATGACAAACCAATTTTGCCCAAATCGCTGTTTGTTGCATTGTAAGAGAGAGAAAGTTCACGTAATTTTACGTAAGTTCCATCTTCAATCCAAAAATCATTCTGGTCGTTTGTATCATAAAAAGCTTTGTAATAATCAATTGTTTTCTTCTCATTTGGCGCTTTACCAGCCTGATCCATCATACCATGACGGTCATCACGTGTTAACCATTGTGCTGTTTTATTATAAATATCGCCACCTTGTTTCCAATCGAACAAGAAATACAGTGTTACTTTTTTGTAAGTAAGATTTGAAGAAATGCCCATTTTAAAATCAGGATTTGAATCACCAATTTTTGTGAAGTCCATTTTACCCTCTTTATCCACTTGTTTGATAGGAGCTTCTGAAGTTGTACCTTCAGTACCCTTAGAAATAACAAATCCATCAGCATTTATAGTGTAATCATCAACTGTACCACTCATAAATTCAATCTGATTAGTCAGTTCATCCATCGATGTTAAGAAATGTGCCCCGTACATTACACCAAATGTTTCTCCTTCGCGAATATAAAAAGCTTTGTTTGCATCCTGTCCCTGTGGTCCTGTTTGATAGGGAGGGATACTTAACTCCGTAATTTTATTTCGGTTACGATCCCCAACAATGTTTATGTTCCACGATAAATCAGTGGATTTAATAACCTGGGTATTTAATGACAACTCAAATGTTTTTGTTTCCAAAGTACCTGCATTTACCCATTGTTTTCTCCAACCATTGGCAAACGATGCCTGTGGTGCCTGCAAAAATTGATCGGTTGTTACACCTTTTGCATAAACGGCACTAAAACTAAAACGGTTTAAAAAGTCGATATCCAATCCAACTTCAACTTCGCTTGTATGTGAAGGTTTTAAATTTTTATTTCCTTTATAATTTTTAGAGGCTATTCCATGGCTGACTGACATAACTTCGTATTGTGCAGAGATTGGAGGACGTTGCCCGGCTGTTCCATAAGCGGCCCGTAATT
>JAKIST010000207.1 GCA_021648495.1 Draconibacterium sp. | reverse complement strand
TAAGGCATCGGCACTTGAAATATTATCGTAAAATGAGCCTTCGCCGGGATTTTCATACGTTCTGATAAATTCCAGCCGGGCGAGTTTTTCAGGCTCTGTTTTCATTTTACGAATTTTTTTGAATTCATCTTCTAACCACCAGCGGTTGTTTAGTGGATAATCAATAAAATCGAGTACACACCCTCGTTCGTAACCGCTCGCCTGATATTTGGGGACACTGGTTTGTAAACCAACAGATTGAAACAGATCGTCGCAATACTGAACCGCTTTTTGTTTTAAATCCTGTGCTACAAATTCTTTGTCTGCTTTTTGAACATGTGCCAAAGCTTCGTTCATGGCTTTGTCCACTCCTAAGGTTTTTGCATTTGCAAGGATTTCATTGGCTTCTGTTTCCAACCTTTTTTCGTAGGTTAAGCGTTGCTGGATATATGCATCGTAATACGCGCGCATTACCAATTGTTGCCATCTCCAGTTTTTAGCCAATTGTGGATTTTCAGCTTCCAGTTTTTCCCAAAGTTTTAATGTTTCACCGATTACAGGATTTCCCAACAAGGGTCCAACCCAGTTTTGTTCGAGGGCAAGAATTCCATCTGCAGCATTTTCGGCGGGGTTGGCACCAAAGAAAAAACGGGAATATTCGACCAAAATATTCCTGACATCACTTTTTGTGTCCCAGCCCATTTGGCTCCAAACAACTTTATTTACATCATCGTGAACTCCATCGGAATAGGAAATAAATCCATCGGTGTAACTGGCGTTTTGGTTATGGATTCTTGCGTAATAAAGTGCTTGCGGGTTTGTACATTCCCGTCCCAAAGTAAGCGCGAATGCCTGGTCCCATTTTTTTACCGGATACTGGCACCTGACCGAATGTGTAATGTCGGGGTAAGCGCGAAGCATATATTTTTTCGGCAAATGTTCGCGTTCAATTTCCAGTGGCGGACTGCTTGGCCCGTTTACCAATCCTTTCAGCCAGTCTGGTTTTTCTTCCTCAAGATACTTAAAGAAATATTCGGTTTTCTCCCGGTTAAATCCTTGCAACGAAACCCACATCCCGGCCTTGGGGTGGTATTTATGAAGGATTGCGGATAAATCTTTTAAATAGGGCAATAGAACAGAGGGGTGATTATCGCCCGGATCGCCACCCGGGACAAATACCCCATCGAGGCGGGGACAAGCCGCATAAAATTCTCCTTGCTCTTTTAGACCTTCCTCGTAAGAATTATTGAGTGTCAAATCGTTTGGAGCCGGAGTCCAGACCCAGTAATCGGCATCGTAAGAATCGCAGATTTTACTTAACTGAACCTCCATTTCTTTCGGATTAACTTTAAAATGGGGACTTGAAGTTGAATCCTGAAAAGGAATGTTTTCAAAACTATTGGCACCAAAAAGTACCTGTTCTCGGAAATGTTGATCAAACTGTTTAACCGTCCATGAATCCCATGAATTAGCGGTGTTACGGTATCCAAACTGATGACCGCGAATTGGATATTCGGGTGATGTGGAAATATCAATTCCATTGGCAATTGTAATTTCACCCTCTTTCATTTCAGCAATTCGGAGTAATTTCCCTATTCCGTACAATATTCCCCTTTCATCGTTTCCAATAATCCAAACAATATTTTTCCCGTTTTTTATTTTATTGAAAAGGCGGAATCCTTCTTTTTTTGATTCCGGGAAATTGTCACCAGATCTTTTGGGGACAACTTCGCCAAACAGGTTTTTATCTTTGGAAAGGGCACAGGCAACAATGGTTTTATTATCCCATTTTTTAGTTAGTTTTAGTTGAAGAGAAGTTCGTTTTCCAATTTCTTCAACCAGAATTTTTCCGGCAGTTTCGTTAACTGGTGTTTTTATTGAAGGAGAAATCAGAATGGCGGCATTTGACAAGTTAAACTTATTTCCTGTTTTATTGGTACACGAGGTAATTGTAACAATCAAAACAATTGCAATCCAAATTTTGTGCAGGCTCTGTAAATTCATTTCAAATTTTTGTTGAAAGTTGATATTCGATTCAATTTGTTATTGATTTTGCAGTTTTAATAACTTCAGTTGAAATAATTTCGCCCAAGCCGGGACCATAAAAACTAATGCTCGATTCGTATCCTTTGCCGTTAATATATTGGTCGCGGGTGAGGATGTAACTTACCCATTCGTTGGCAAGTCCACCGATAGTAACATATTTTACACCGCTGATTTTTATTGCATTTTTAACTTCTATCCCCAGTTTTGCAGTCATTTCCCCCGGTACTCCTGCAATAATTAAATCTCCGATTCGCAAGGCTCCCAGTCCAACTTCTTTTGGTCCCAACATTTCCAGTACAATTTTTACCGTATTTTCATCTAATCCGTATTCGGCACCACCGGTTTCCATAAACGATGGATGTGCCATTTTTTCGGGCAAAACAATTGTATTATAACTGGATTTGAACGTTTTAACCTTTTTCGGTTTTATCTCATTAAAGATGTCAAAAGCTTTATCCGCAATTTTTTTACCATAGATCTGAATTTTTTCGTAAGCGTTAACTGGTTCGTTGAGGATTGGTGACTGATCTCCTTCTGCACCGTTGTAATACATGGCAGTTACTCCGTTTCCAATTAAATTTTGCAAATCACGTTGAAGGTAACCCGGCCATTCGGCAGAGACCAACATATCTTCGCCACCAATAAAAGTGGGGTGGGCAGTCCAGTTTACCAAAACGGCAAGAGGATTTCCATTTGTAAGATCAATCCGGGTAAGCGTCAATTCTCTATCAACATCCGGGTCGCCACGGCGGTTGCGATTTAGCCCTTCAATAATTTTGCTTTTTGTACCCACTTTTACCGCTTGGTAGTTTTGGTCAGCCTTTTTAATTACGGCCTCCAGTTTATCCAAAATAAATTCCAGCAGTTCAGGTTGAAATATTCCTATTTGCGGACTGTTCAGTAAATTTTTGCTGTTCAGTGCCGCCATTTCCAAACTACCGTGCGAATGGCTTGGCAAAAGCATTACATTCTCCATACTCCATCCCCGAGTGGAAATTCGTTCAACCAGATCTTTTTTTACATTCGATGGAAGCCCCAAAATATCGAGCGTAACGATTATATATTTTTGGCTTCCATTTTTAAATGCCAGCACTTTTGCCCAAATCCTATCGTGAATTCCTTCGGCAGGCGCATTCATCCGTTCGCCATAACCACCTAAAGTGTATTTCATTTCGAGTGGTGGAGTAATGTCGATTGATGCAACATTTGCAGTTAAGTTGGTCGCTTTTGATTGTAAACCGAAAGCTGCGAATAGAATTATTCCGATTATAATGAGTGAATTTTTCATTTTTGTTTAACTTATTTTAATGTTTAATTAATTTTATTTGACTCTCCCTCTTCTCCCTCTCTATGCGTAGTGGGGGACGATTGTGACGTAGTCTCAATCTGGGTGAGTAATATAATTTTGTTTTCATTTTTTTCAATATATAAGCAGAGCTACTTAAAGATTAATTATTTCTCAACCTCAATTCTAAAGTCCTGAAATTCTACCCAATATTGGTTTTTATCGGGTCCGCCGGCTGCCAGCCCAATGTCAACTGCATCTGCAATTCCGGGAATATCCACTGAATGTCTTTCGATAATCCAATTTTTTCCATTGAGGCTAATATATCCGCTAAAACTGTTCCCGTGGCGGACAATTTTCAGATAGATGGGTGTTTGCGCATTTTCGGGAAGGTTCTCACTGCTGGCCTTGTGCATACAACCGTTGGCAAATTCATCGTATTCAATTCCGGCGCGCCCGGGGGTGCTGAATACCAAAACAGAACCTTTGCTTCCGGGTTGCACATCAAAACTTTGTGAAATATCGTTCCGCACAAACAGTCCCGAGCGGAACCATTCGTGCGTACGATTACCGAATTGATTGATTTTAACCGTGGCCACAAAGTCGCCTTTTATCCCTTTTATATAAACTGCTGCATACGAATCTTCTGCATGAAAAAAATCGGATCCGCCGGCGGCAATTTTAAACCGGTTCAATTTGCTGTCTGCTTCAATTTTGTATGGTAAGGCTTTTGCCGAACAATATTGGTGAATTTCCATTTTTGAAATATCAATGGGCACGGATTCGAAAACCCTTAGTTTTTTTTCTGCACTGTTTTCAATTCGCAGCGAATGGTTCCCTGATTGAGGTTCAGTTTCAAAACTAATTTCCTTCTCTTCGTTTCCATTAAGTTCTATGGTTTTGCTTGTAATTTTTGAATTGTCAAGAAAAAGTGAAGCGGTTATTTTTTGCTGTTGTGCGGTCAGGTTTATTGCGGTGGCAACCACTTTAACTTTCTCCCCTTCCAAAATACGCTTGCCCGATAAATTTAAACCTTCGAAAACAACGGCGGGTTTATTCCCTTCAACCCAAACAATTTGGTTTGGTGTTGAGCCGATTGCCAACTGGTGTTCGCCTGCTTCATAAATCCGGGTTTCAAAATCAATTTTCCGGCTGTTATTTTTTATTACCGGGAAAAGTTTCTTTTTATAAATTTTGCCGTCAACATAAAGTTCAACAAACGCCATTCCGCTAGCACCACTGTTAAAAACTTCCGCTGAAAGCTGAATGACACTTCCTGCAACAATTGCTCCGGTCGCTGATTTTGAAACAGTTTCAATTTTCAGGTTATCCACCTCAAATTTTGGTTCGCCATCAATTATTAATTCGGGGGAATGTTCCGGGGCTTCAATTTTAAAATTATTCCGATAGATATTATCTTCGATTAATGCCGCACAAAGTTTCATTTCGCCCTGTTCGAGCGTATAAAAAATATTCTCTTCCGAGGTCCAGCCCGACGACATATTATCGAACCAAAAAGCTACGTTATCATTGAAAAATCCGGCATGTACATTGTGGATTAGGTTTCTTCTCACCACAGAATTGAAAGTTAACCCGGCGGTTTTTATGGCGCCCGAATCGTCGGCATCGAGCTGAACACCATCCAAATGATTGTATTCAACCAAATATCCGCCATCGATTGCCTCTTCCTGATTGGCCCAGCCACCAATGTCAATCCCGTAACGACCGCGGGTTTTAGTAATGTAGTTGTGCGAAATCGTGGTCATTAAGTTGTACGATGCATAAATATTTATGCCTCCGCAATCGCGAAATTTATTGTATGAAATTGTAGTTTCGCGAATTATTTCCCTGCCATCGCCGGGTTTTACATTCCCGTTACAATGAACACCGCCATCATCAATTGTTTCAAAAAAATTGTTCAATATGCGGGTTTGGTAACATCCTTGTTTTATTGAAACTCCGGTTCCGCTGCACGATCGGACTTCACCCGCCACGAATTCGCAAGCGTGGGCAAACTCAAAACTGATTGCGCTGTTTCCGGCAGTTGCACCTTCAAAAGTCAATCCGTAAAACCGGATATTACGAACAGCTTGTTCCAATTTTCCGCGAACTTCAACTAACTGGTTCAGCTCTGGAACTTCTGCAATTGCCTGGTTTGGATCCGTTATTTCATTTTTGGGAATGTAACTTATTTCCTTATTTGTTTTATCAAAAAACCATTCGCCGGGGGTATCGAGCAAGGCTTTTACATTTTCAATATAATAACGCGGTGGAACAATAACTACACCTTCTTCCGGCGATTTGAATTTGGCAATTCCTGCTTTTTCATCCACATTTATGATGGAGTTGATTCCGGTGTGCCAGCGTAAAAGCATAATCACCCGGTTGCCTTCCATGTTGTCCCAAGCCTTTATTTCACCTTTATTAAAGTACAGTTCGTTGGTTGTTTTCGAAATGGAAGGCGGTACAAAATAACCTCTGTTCGGAGTGCGGGCCAAAACCTGTCTTTCCCCATTTACTATTAACATGGCGGCGGTGTCTGCATTGTATTGAGCAGCCCATATTTTGCCATTTTTCTTCCAGCCCGATACTGGTTTCCCTCCCGAAATCACAGGCTTTTCACCCGGGAAAGCGGCATAAGTTACGTAGTAGTCTTTTAGTTTATGATATTCAAAAGCACCAGTTGGAAGGTTTGTTTCTACCCGTTCACCGCCATCTTCCGGCTCAAAAACCAAAGGATGTTTTAACGAATAATTGCCTTCGCGGATGTAAACTACAATATCACGACCTTTTCCCAACGGATGTGGCGAGCCAATCCAACGTTTTTCAATCGGTTCGTCTTTAGGTGAATATACTTTTCCTTTTAATTCCCGAACTGCTTTTTGAGCTCTTTCGATGCTTGCAAACGGGCCGTCAGAATTATCGAAATTGGGTGATGCAAGTGTTCCCGTCCAATTGTCGTTGCCATTTGTAGCGACATAAAAATCCGCTTTTTCTGTGGGTTCAAAACGCTGCCATTTTTCGCCCCGAAGCAATTTGCCGTCGCGGGGTTGTTCCTTTATTTCCTGCGAATACGAGGAAAAACTAAGGATTACTGCAAAAAGGATTGTTCCTGTTAAATGCAGTTTTAAATGTTTTTTTGTTGACATATTAAGTTGATTCTGTTTAATTTAATGTTTCAACTGAAACAAATTTACAGCGTTATCGTGAAGTATCATTGTTGCAATTTTTATTGCTTCTTTTTCAGAAAAATATCCCGATTTTACTTTTTCAATAAGAACGTTTCCAATAATCTCTTTGGCAAAAAGCAAATGCCCGTAAACATTCTCAATGTTATGGTAGTCGCCGCCAAACCCCATTATTTTATTTGCAGGAACTGTTTCTAACCATTCATTCAGGTATCTTTCGCTGTACGATGGCGAAATAATATACAGCCAGCAAAGATCGATGTAAACATTACGAAAATTTTTGGCAAGGCTCGCCAGTTCACTTCCAAAAGGGTAGCCACCATGAAAGAGGATAAACTTCACATTGCGATATTTAAGAAAAAGATTTGCCAAATGAGTTGGGTTTGAATTTTCAATGTAATTGCCATCTCCCGCTTGGAGCCACGGTACAATATCAAAATCCAACTCATTATTTTAAAGTCTTCTGATTTTAATATTTCTGTACCACGAATCGTCACTGTGATTGGTGATTACGATATGTCCTTTACGCTTTTTTTCAAAATTGGGATATTTGGCGTATTTACTTAGTTGAAACAAGGAGTCGAATTCGGCGGTTGCGAATTCATATTCAACAACTTTAACTCCGTTTAGCCAGTGTTCGCCGTGGTTGCCGTTTAGTAAAATGCGGCTTTTATTAAATTCTCCCAAGGGTTTTACATGAACATTTTTTGCTGCATACATTTCGTAGAGTGCGCCTGTATATTGTGTTGGACTTAATTTGCCTTTGTATTTTTCGTCATCATCATCGAGTATTTGGTATTCAAATCCAAGGGCAGAATATTTTCCTCCGTAAGTTGTGGAGATTTCTTCCGAAACATTGTATTTGATACCGCTGTTTCCTGCTTTTTTTATCTTCCATTCAAACGACAATTCAAAATTATCAAAGGTTTCGATGGTCATTAAATCGCCACCATCGATCTTCATCCCGTTTGTATTTGCAAGAACTTCCTTGTTGTTTACTTTTCGAATTGTACCATTTTCAACTTTCCAATGATCGGATTGAACGGAGTCCCTTCCAAGTCCGCGCCATTTTGATAAAGTCTTACCATCGAACAAAAGTTCCCAACCCTGTGTTTTTTCTAACGCAGTTAGTTGGTTGTGTTCGCTTATTACCGGTTTATTTGAATTAGATTTTGTGTTGCACCCAGCTATAATTAGGAAAATAAGTGAACCCAAAATGATGAAGGATGTTTTGTATTTCATGCTGTTAATTTTAATATTATATTTCTATCTAAAATTCAAAGTTAATAATTAAAAATAATGGTCTGAGTGCAGTTCACTGCGAAATATGATGAAAAAAAAACAGGTTTTATATGTTTTACTTTAAGCTCCATTTTGTGCCCATCAAACAGGTTTTCTCTCCTTTCTTATCAATCTCATAATAAATGGTGAGAATTATTCCATCGCCCAATTGAACGGATGCAGGATAACCCAAGTCTCCGTTTATGGCATGTTTTAATATTATTTCATGTTCGATGTCCCAGGTTTTGCCACCGTCTTTGCTA
>JAKIST010000206.1 GCA_021648495.1 Draconibacterium sp. | reverse complement strand
TTGTGGTTTCAGGGTTACCAAACATAACGCCAATTTTTTCGCGCAACTGGTTAATAAAAACACAGCAGGTATTTGTTTTACTGATGTTAGCGGTAAGTTTTCGCAAAGCCTGTGACATTAAACGAGCCTGCAATCCCATTTTCGATTCACCCATTTCCCCTTCAATTTCTGCCTTCGGAGTTAGTGCTGCTACCGAGTCGATTACAACAATATCCAATGCTCCCGAACGAATCAGATTATCAACAATTTCCAATGCCTGTTCACCATTATCGGGTTGCGATATCAATAATTCATCGATATTAACACCGAGGCTTTTTGCATAATAGGGGTCGAAAGCATGTTCGGCATCAACAATAGCTGCAATACCACCGGCTTTTTGAGCTTCGGCAATGGCATGGATTGCCAGGGTTGTTTTACCCGAAGATTCCGGGCCGTAAATTTCAACTACTCTTCCCATGGGAAAACCGCCAACACCCATCGCCACATCTAAAGCAATAGAACCCGATGAGATAACAGGTACATCAACAATTGCACGATCGCCCAAGCGCATTATTGAGCCTTTCCCATAACTTTTTTCTATTTTGTCCATTGTAAGCTGAAGTGCTTTCAGCTTGTCCTTGTTCATATCCGTTTTTTCCTCTTTTGTCATGTTTGTACAGGTTAAATATTTAATGCTTTCAATA
Source organism: Draconibacterium sp. (assembly GCA_021648495.1). Lineage (GTDB taxonomy): Bacteria > Bacteroidota > Bacteroidia > Bacteroidales > Prolixibacteraceae > Draconibacterium. Next base: position 7,387 of record JAKIST010000206.1, on the reverse strand, counting down.
TTTGATTTGTATGATCTTTTGTTCTTACTTTTTCGAAAATTTCCTTGATTACACCATTTTCATCGATAATAAAAGTTGTACGCAAAACACCCATGTACTTTTTCCCATACATACTTTTTTCTCCCCATGCACCGTAAGCTTGTAAAATTTCCTTTTCAGTATCAGCGATCAAATTAAATTTCAATCCAAATTTACCGATAAATTTCAAATGTGATTTTTCACTATCAGGGCTAATACCAACAACTTCGAAGCCCTTTTCCATCCACATTTCGTAATTATCGTTCAAATTGCACGACTCGGCAGTACAACCCGGTGTATTATCTTTTGGATAAAAATAAAGAATCAGTTTTTTTCCTTTAAAATCGATTAAATTAATTTTATCCCCATTCTGGCTTACACCTTTAAAAGCTGGTGCCTGATCGCCTATTTTTAAATTCGGCATTTCTATTTACTTTAGCTTACAAATATAAATTATTAATGATAACTATCCGCTTTTCATGTTCAATATTGTTTCAACAAAATGTCAAAACAATATATGCGCGCACTATTTTTTTGTAATTTTACCCCATTCTGGAAATGATACTACTTTAACTATGGACTTGAATAAAACTAATTCATTTTTAACAATATTATTCGTCTTATTGTTTACACCTATTTTCGCAATTTCGCAGGTCGGCAAAGAAAATGTATTGTCCAAAGCAATTCGATTATTCGACAAGCAAAATTATACTGAGGCCGAAACGTTGTTTGTAAAAGTTTTAAATGAACACCCCGATGATTTTATGGTGAACTATTTTTATGGGGCTTGCCGTACCGAAAACAACCATTTTACGAGTTCAGATCTAAATTACCTGATAAAAGCCAACAAAGAAGTTTCGCCTGTTGACATCAATTATTATTTTGGGATTCAATACCATGCACGAAGCAATTGGGAGAGGGCGCTTAAATTTTATAATAAATATAACTCCACCGCCCCGCTTTCGGAAAGTGAAAAACAAAAGTTACTTGAAAAAATCCAGCAGTGTTACGATAAAATAAATCCATATAAAAAATATATGGTTGATGAAAACAAAGACAACATTGGTGAGATGGTAAGTATAAATAATTCGACAAATGTTGATTCGCTTTCTGAAAAAGTGAAAGCCATTATTGATACAGCAAACATAAATGAAATCCCTATAAATATTACAAGCCCGGCAAGTGCTGAAATTATTGTTGAAAAAGAACGGCCAACAGGTGAACCAATTGCTTTTTATATAAACAATGAAATTACTTATTTAAATACATCGCAGTTCAAAACTAAAGAGGGAAAGGAGCTTTTCAGGAAAGGGGATTCAAAACAAAAAGAGCTGGATTTCACCTTAAAAAAAGTGGATAGATTACGCAAAGATTACGCAAATGCAAAAACAAGGGAAGAAAAAAAATCAATTGGAGAAATAATCCTGTTACTTGAGAATGAAACCTATACTTTTAAAAATGATGCAACTCAATTCCTTTTTCAAGCAAAAAATATTGAAAGTGAATATTGGAGGAATGCATCGCAAGAAGAAACTGAAAAATTTATTCAGGAATTAAACCAAATTTCAACACAAATTGAAATCGAAAAAGAGATGGATAAAGAAACAAACATTGATTCAATCCCTTTTATCGACCCCAATATTTTACTTGGAAATAATGAATCTATTTTGTCGCCCGAGAAATCGACAAGCGATAATTTAATATACAAAATACAAATTGGGGCTTTTAGTAAAAATTTGCCAAGCTATATAAAGAGGCTATTCAAAAAATTGTCATTAATCAGAAAGATTGAAAACTACACCGATGAAAATGGCGTGGTAGTTTATACTACCGGAAACCTTACTAATTATGAAGATGCCGTAAAAATGCAAAATAGAGTAAGGCAGGAAGGTGTAAAAGATGCCTATATTGTACCCTATTTTAAAAGAAAAAGAATAACTTTGACACAGGCAAAAGATTTGGAGAAAAAAAGATGACATTGAAAGAAACGAAAAAGAAACCAACAGAGAATTACGGTGAAGATGTTGCCAACGATAATTTTCTGATTTTGCACAACGATGACGTACATTCTTTTGATTATGTGATTGATGCGCTAATTGAAATTTGCAAACACCATTACAAACAAGCCGAACAGTGTACATTAATTGTACATTATAAAGGAAAATGCGATATAAAAAAAGGAGGTTTCAAAAAGTTAAAACCTTTGAAAGATGCTCTAATTGAAAGAAAACTTAACGCAACAATTGACTAATATGACAATTTTCACAATTGCTTTATTAATTTTACTTGGACTTGTACTTATATTAATTGAATTTGCAGTAATACCCGGAGTAACTATTGCCGGGATTGGAGGCTTTTTATTGCTTGCTGCCAGCGTTTATATCGCATTTACAGAATATGGAAACGTTGCTGGATTTATTACACTGGCAATTGTTTTGATTGCCACCCCGTTAATGCTCTTTTATTTCTTTAAATCAAAAGCAGGCAAAAACATGATGCTCGAATCAAAAATAGAAGGGAAAGTAGAAACGATTAACAACGAAAAAATTGCGGTAGGCGATATTGGAAAATCAATAGGCCGGTTAGCTCCTTCAGGAAAAGTTAAAGTTAACGGTGAAATAGTTGAAGCACATTCAACGGGTTTGTTTATCGACCAGAACACGAAAATAAGAATTTTAAAAATACTTTCAAATAAAATTATTGTTGAACCTATAAATTAAAATAAAATGATTGAACAAGTTGGTACTATGGGATTAATAATTGGAGTATTTGTACTCCTGATTATATTGCTTTATTTTGTCCCCATCGGATTATGGTTTTCAGCACTCGTTTCAGGTGTTCGGATTTCGTTGTTGCAACTGTTTTTAATGCGTTTCAGGAAAGTACCTCCCGGGGTAATTGTACGCGCATTAATTGAAGGAACCAAGGCAGGTGTTATGCTAAACCGGGATTCTCTTGAAGCCCACTTGCTTGCCGGTGGAAATGTGGCAAGGGTAGTACACGCGTTGGTATCAGCGAATAAAGCAAATATCGACTTAACATTTAATATGGCAACTGCAATCGACCTTGCCGGGCGCGATGTTTTTGAAGCCGTTCAAATGTCGGTCAACCCGAGAGTAATTAATACCCCTCCGGTTACAGCCGTTTCTAAAGATGGTATCCAGTTGATTGCAAAAGCCAGGGTTACGGTTCGGGCAAACATTAAACAATTGGTTGGTGGTGCCGGCGAAGAAACAGTTCTTGCTCGGGTTGGTGAAGGAATTGTATCCAGCATTGGATCGTCACACTCGCATAAATCGGTGCTTGAAAATCCTGATTTTATTTCGCGGGTTGTGTTAGAAAAAGGGCTGGATGCAGGTACAGCATTCGAGATTCTCTCAATAGATATTGCAGATATTGATATCGGGAAAAACATTGGGGCGGTACTACAAATGGACCAAGCCGAAGCCGACAAAAATATTGCACAGGCAAAAGCAGAAGAAAGACGGGCCATGGCAATTGCATTAGAACAAGAGATGAAAGCCAAAGCACAGGAAATGAAAGCCAAAGTAATAGAAGCTGAAGCTCAAGTACCGCTGGCGATATCTGAATCTTTCAGAAGTGGAAACCTTGGAATTATGGATTACATGAAATATAAAAACATTATGGCCGACACTGCTATGCGCGATTCGATTGCCGGAGGCGAAGAAGAAACAAAAACAATAGAGTAGGCAGGGATTAACCTGAATAAAAGCCTTTCAATTTTGGAAGGCTTTTTTATTGGTTCGTACTCAAGTAATTATACCAATAAAAATAACAAATAGAGAGATAAAAATAAATGTTGAAAAGAAATTAATAGCACAAGCCTTATAAATATCTTTATTGAAAATAACCCGGGGATTATTACCAATAAAAGGTTTTTCGACCAAAACTCCATTATAAATATTAGAACCTCCAAAGCGGCAGTTTAAAATTCCTGCCAAAGCGGCTTCCGGAAATCCGGCGTTTGGACTACTGTGTTTTCTTCCATATTTATATACGAATTTAAATCCTCTAAAACTAAAGGTTACCATAACCATTATAAAAGCAGTTAACCGCGCAGGAATAAAATTTAAAATGTCATCAAGTTTTGCCGCAAACCAGCCAAAATTTTTAAACCTTTCGCTTTTGTAGCCAATCATAGAATCAAGTGTGTTTACCATTTTATAGGCAAACATGGCGGGAATACCTCCAATAAAATAATAAAACAGAGGCGCAATTACACCATCACTCAAATTTTCAGCAAGAGTTTCAAGAATAGCTGTCCGTATCTCATTATCAGTAAGGTTTTGCGTATCTCGTCCAACAATCATACTCAGTTGTTTTCGTGCTTCTACAATCCCCTCTTTCCGCAATTTTTTCAGAACGATTAAAGATTCTTTTATTAGTGAATGATTTGCCAAACCATAAAAAACCAATATTGAAGTAACAATCAGGAAGATATATTTATAATTACTCAGTACATTCAGAATAAACCAAAATAAAAAAGATACTCCAAAAACTAAACCAACGGAAAAAACCGCCCCTTTTAATTTTCTTCGTTTGCCTGCATTCCACCTCTTTTCTCCACCAGAAATAAACCTACCAAAAAGCCGGATAGGATGTGGCAACCAATGTGGATCTCCCAAGAGGTTATCCATAATAAACCCAAATATTAGTGGATATATTAATTCAGGATAATTCATTAAAATAACTTTTTAAGGCAGCAATTAACAATTCAATATCTTTCTTAGACTGTATTGAAAGCCTGATGTATCTATCGTTTAAACCTCTGAAATTTGAAGCATCACGAATTAAAATTCCATATCTGTTTATCAGAAATGATTTTAATTCCGCAGCTTCTCCTTTTTTCAACCGAACAAGAAAAAAATTACTCTGAGAATGATACACTTCCAGCTCCACCAGAGCAGTAAGTTTTTTGTGGAATTTTTTATTCAGTTCAACCATTTCGGTTAAAAGAGGCGATAACTCTGAATGGTGTTGAATAATGAACTTCCCCGCTTCAATAGCCAAAGTATTTACCGACCACGGAATACTTAGTTCTGCTAATTTTTGAATTACCAATTTGGGTGCAAACAAATACCCCAAACGTATTCCGGGAATGGCAAAGGTTTTTGTAAACGAGCGAAGGATAATCAGGTTCTTGTATTTTCGTAGTAAATTGTATGATGAACAAAAATTAATGGTTACACCGGTATAAGTTTCGTCAATAATAAATGTTGAGCCGGGGTTGTTCAGCAATAAATTTTCAACTTCAGAAACTGAAATAGTATGCCCATCGGGATTATTGGGATTCCCTATCCAGATTACATCTTCATTAAATAACCTATTTTTAAAATCGCTTTTATTTGAATAAAAACTCAGGTTATGTTCGTACCTCAAACATGCACATTCGTACTCTGAAAAGCAGGGAAAAATAATAGCAGATTTTTTTTTGGCAAAAAGCTGAGCCAGAAGATAGATACCTTCCATAGAGCCATTTGTAACCCAAATATTATTCCCGGGAATAGCATAAAACTCTGATAGATTCTTTTTCAAATCTCCTGCTTCCGGATGTGGGTAATCAATTACACTTTTAAATACATTTTTTAAATACAAAAAAAACGATTCGGGCAATGGTTTAAACCAGACATTAGAGCTAAAATCAGCTACTATTTTATTTTCAAACCTATATCTATCATTTCCATGTCCGTGTAACATAACTACAATTCCATCGATTTATATACGTAATCCAAATCTGTATTTTGTCGAATTAGCTCAGCAAGTTTATCATACTGTTCCTCTTTAAATTGCTGAAAATCAAAATCTGAATCTATCGTTTTTCCCGATTCTGCCAAAATCGATTTTACAACCTCATAATTATCAAAAATACCATGGATGTACGTTCCCCATATTTTTGGATTCAGGAAATACCCATCGCTCTTTTCGCCATCAATAACGCAAGTTTGATTCTGCTTTTCAGCAATTGTTTCGCCCATGTGTATTTCGTAACCTTTCCCTTTAATCCCCGTATTTCGAAAGGTAAAATTGCATTGGCTGCTTATCTTCTCTTCTGTCATTATTGTTTCAACGGGTAAAATCCCCAAACCGGGTAGTACATCAATTTCGCCTTCTACATGTTTTGGATCTTTAATCCAATTCCCCATCATTTGAAAGCCGCCACAAATTCCATAAACTGCTTTTCCAGCTTTATGAGCTTGTTTAATGGCTTTTGCCATACCCTGTTTTTGCAAAAAGAGCATATCCGAGATTGTATTTTTTGAACCGGGAATAATCACAATATCTGCCTGCCCTAAGTCTTCGGGGGTAGCAGCATAAAAAAGATTGGTTTCGGGCATTCGTTCAAGCAAATTAAAATCGGTAAAATTCGACATGTGCCGCAACTGTACCACGGCAATATTAACTTTCCCCTGAACCGGTTTAAAATGTTTTTTATCTACCACAACCGAATCTTCATCGTCGATATAAATATCTCTGAAATACGGTATTACAGCAACAACAGGCACGCCACACAACTCTTCCAACTTTCTTCGCCCATCATTAAAAAGCAAAATATCACCCCTGAATTTATTAATAATTATGCCTTTAATTTGTTTCCGTTCTTCTGCGGGCAGCAATTGCATTGTTCCGTATAAACTACCAAAAACACCGCCCTTGTCAATGTCGGCAATAAGATAAGTAGCTGCATTCTTTTCTACTGCCACACGCATATTCGTAATGTCTTTCCCCCAAAGATTTACCTCTGATATGCTTCCTGCTCCTTCAATCACAATGGGGTTAAAACTGTTCTCTAAACTCGAAAATGCTTTCATTGCTTCTGCAAATAGAAAATCGCGATCGGTGCCATTAAAAAACTCCATTGCCGATTTATTTGCCCACGGTTTTCCGTTTAAAACAACTTGAGAATTCATGTATCCGGTGGGTTTCAAAAGTACCGGATTCATTTCTACACTGCAATCAATTCCACATGCTTCGGCTTGCACCGCTTGTGCCCTGCCAATTTCCAACCCATCTTTGGTCGGGAAACTATTTAACGACATATTTTGCGCTTTAAACGGGGCGGGCGATAATCCATCTTGTTTGAAAATGCGGCAAAACCCTGCATTGATAACACTTTTACCGACATCGGAACCAGTGCCGACAAACATTATGGGGCGGTATTTATTTTTCATAATTTTTAAAGCTCTACGCGCGCTTAGCGGTTCGGAACCACTTAGGCATTGTTACGAAACAACATGACCATTCTGGCTTGTTCTTTTGCACGCTAACTTCGTTAAAAAGCCTCGCTATAGCTATGGCTATGACTGCGTTTTTTGCCTTGTTATCGCTCAAAATAACATCTCCAGCTTTG
>JAKIST010000205.1 GCA_021648495.1 Draconibacterium sp. | reverse complement strand
GATTTTGGATGAGATTTTTATTTTTCGATATTTGGTGATGCCTGAGCATCAGCTAATTGAGAAAAATGAAAATATTACCAAAAGATACTTTTTTGATTTTATGTGTTTTTGGACTGGACTCATTGATAGTTCCTTAGTTTTCACGATTTAATACAGAGCAAAATATCTTCCCTGCGGCCAAAAGATAAATTAGATATCGAGGAATTACACAGAATAAAACTCAACAATAAAAAATAACCTCAACTTTTCAACTGGTTAAACGCTTTTTGCGCCAAACTCTTTCGCGGTAATTTTATCTATTCGGACTTTAAGAACCCCAACATTGTTGATTGCAGGAGTTCCAAATTTAAATTCGTGGTCGCTGTATTGAGCCATTAATAATTTCATACAGCGGTATTTTTCATCGAAATTGTCGATAAATTCAACCTCGCCTTCAACCAAAACCGACTTCGATTTTACGCGGTAACTGCACCCCACTCTTACATCTTGCCAAGCTAAATTTTCGCCCAAAGTCCAATTTATACAAACTTTCTGATTTGCTTTTATTGTCTCCCACATTCTCCCTTCCGGAGCAGAATGTAGAATCACACAATTATCTTCCAAAGCAAAATTCATAGGTAAAACATAAGGCTGCCCATTTCCCGACATGGCCAAAAAACAAGTTTTACATGCCCTTATTATTTTATTAATTTCATTCCGGTCCTCTATGAAAAGTGTACGCATAATTTTTTTTCAAGAATTTAAATAACGAAAATTCTAAAAGTTGACTATCTCCGTGGCAGAGCCAAGAAGTATTTCGCTAACTTTATTTTGGCAAAGAAGCCACTTATCGAATTTTCGTTGTTTCACCCCTCTGTCATCCGTCAATTGACGGATGACATCTCCCCTGAAATTCAGGGGAGAATATATCGAACCTCCGAGGCAGAGCCTCGGGGAATTTTTTAATTAAATGCCCGGCTGTCCAATTTTTCAGCAAGCTCTTTTTCTACTTTTTTCAAGTTTGTTATGGTACTCAACAAGTCGAAAACGGTATCATAATCTTTTACATCCGATGCAACATTAATCGCTTTCTCAATTTCAGCTTGCATAATTTTAATCTTACGGAATTTATACCGGTTAATTATTTTTGGAATAAGTATGTCCAAAATATCCTCTTCCTGCTCGGTAAAAGCACCTGCTTTCGACCAACGTTTACTCTCCACATATTTCTCTGAAAGTAAATTAGTAGCCAACTGACTTATTTCCCCATCGGGATGGTTAACAAAATGTTTCCAAGAGTCAAATTTTTCGTTGTCGAGATTATCGCGAACCTCGTAAAATATCTTTTTAAATAGCGGGTTTTCCGAAACCAAATCATCGTTTTCCAGTTCTTGGATCATAAATTCACCCACACTCAACACTTCCGTTTCATTGGGGTTTTCATCCTCTTCTTCAAATAACCGGGCTTTGCAATGTTTTAATAGAAAACGCAAAAACTCCAACTCCTCAATCGAAAAATCACTTGCTTTTACAAGTGGTAGATCTGGTTTTGGAGCTACGGTTTTACTCTTTTCCCTAAACTCTTTTTTTCGAAAATCATCATTTTGTTTCGTTTTTTGTTTTCTGACCTCGGCATACAAAACCTTTTCGTCAACATCGAGTAAATTACTACATTCTTTAATATAAACCGAGCGGATAATTGTATCGGGGATTACTGAAATTGAATGGATAACATCTGATATTAACCGTGCTTTTGCTACCGGATCGTTTTCAGTACTTTTCAAAAGCAGGTGGGTTTTAAACTGAATAAAGTCGGTTTCATTTTTCTGAATGTATTCCAAATATCCGCTGGCGCCCATTTTTTTAGCAAACGAATCCGGGTCTTCGCCTTTTGGTAAAAGCAGTACTTTTACATTCATCCCCTCTTCCAAAACCAAATCAATTCCCCGGAGCGATGCCTTTATTCCAGCCTCATCGCCATCGTAAATAATTGTAATATTTGGGGTGAACCGTCTAATCAACCTAATTTGATCGACAGTTAAAGCCGTTCCCGATGAAGCAACAACATTTTCGATTCCTGCCTGGTGCATCGAAAGTACATCAGTGTAACCTTCAACCAAATAACATTTTTCGGTTTTGGAGATTTCGCGTTTTGCCTGAAAAATTCCGTAAAGGACTTTGCTTTTGTGGTAAATTTCCGACTCGGGTGAATTAAGGTACTTAGCTATTTTTTTATCCTCTTTCAAAATACGGCCACCGAACGCAATTACCCGGCCGGCCAAATTATGAATAGGGAACATCACCCTTCCGGCAAAGCGATCGCGCTGCCAATCATCGCGTTTTATGGTAAGTCCTGTTTTTTCAAGAAAGTCAATTTTATAGCCCTCTTTTTGTGCTGCTTCAGTAAATGGCGTTTTTCCATCAGGTGCAAACCCAACTTCAAATTTTTTGAGGATGTCATCACGAAAACTCCGTTCCCTGAAATAACTTAACCCAATGGTCCGTCCTTCGTTTTCTTTCCACAAATAGCGGGTAAAAAACTTCTGGGCAAACGATGAAACGATCATCATACTTTCGCGGTCGTCCTTTTGTTGTTTTTGATCTTCTGTCTCTTCCTGTTCAACAATATCGATATGGTATTTTCTTGCCAGGTATTTTAAAGCTTCCGGGTAATTCAGGTTCTCGTGTTCCATAATAAAATTCACAGAGTTACCTCCTTTCCCGCATCCAAAACATTTAAAAATCCCCTTTGCCGGCGAAACCGTAAACGATGGAGTTTTTTCGTTATGAAACGGACACAGGCCCAATTGATTAACCCCTCTTTTACGAAGCGTAACAAAATCGGAAACTACGTCCGAAATCTCCGCTGCATCTAATATCCGTTCTATTGTTGCGTGGTCAATCATAGGTGCAAAAGTATGAGAATTCATTTTAATCAAGTTGATAAAATGATTTTTTTGAATGAAATTAATTTAATCGTACTTTTAGCCTGCATTATTCATAAAATTATTCTATTCCGAAGTCAAACTGCTTTGAATAAAGAAAATACTCGATTTTCATTTCTCAAAATAGCTAAGGCTATTTCTGCGGGCCTCAACTCTGTGCTTTCCTTTATATCTTTGCATTTTGACTTCTCACAACGAAAATTTATGAATAATGCAGTTTAGAAAAACTTTTTCAGAATGAAAAAAAAACTGGTTGTACTTTCGGGAGCAGGCATGAGCCAGGAAAGCGGGTTAAAAACTTTCCGCGACATGGGTGGCCTATGGGAACAATACGATGTTACCGAAGTTGCCAGCCCCGAAGCATGGGAAAGAAACCCGGAACTGGTGATGCGCTTTTACAACGAGCGGCGCAAGCAACTTTTCGAAGCCAAACCAAATGCCGGGCACCTTGGAATTGCTGAATTGGAAAAGTGGTTCGATGTTGAAATTATTACCCAAAATGTTGATGATTTGCATGAGCTGGTAGGCAGCTCCAACGTTTTGCATTTACACGGCGAGTTGCGTAAAGTTAGAAGTACAATTGATCCCGGCCTGATATATATAATGGAAAGTTGGGAACTAAAATTGGGCGATACCTGTGAATTGGGCAGCCAACTTCGACCCCACATTGTTTGGTTTGGCGAGCCGGTGCCGGCCATGCAAGAAGCAATTCCAATTGTTCAAAATACTGATATTCTGGTCGTTGTAGGAACTTCGTTGGCAGTTTATCCAGCAGCTGGATTGGTTAATTATATTCAACCGGAAACTCCTGTTTTTGTTGTTGACCCTGCACAAACAAATATTCAGAAAAAAAACGTTACTTACATTCAGAAAAAAGCGGGAGAAGGAATTACGGAATTAATTACGAAACTTGAAAAACTTAAATAAAATGATAAAAAAAACATTCACCCCAATTCTTTTTATACTCCTTGTGAATTTTGTTTCGGCCCAACGTTTCGAAGGGGGAATTTTAGCCGGGTACAATGCCACTCAGGTTGAAGGAGATACTTATAAAGGATACAGTAAACCAGGATTGGTTGCCGGATTTTACGTTCAAACCGATGTTGCCCCGGCAGTTTTTCTTGCTTTTGAAATAAAATATTCTCAAAAAGGGGCCCGTAATAAAATGAAGCCTGAACAACCCGAGAAATACATCATGCGATTGGGTTATATCGATGTACCTGTTTATATGGCTTTTCGTACCAACGACAGGGGAAGTATTATTGGCGGTTTATCAACAGGGTTTTTGGTCCATTCCACAGAGTTTGATGAGTATGGTGAATTCCAGAAAGAAAACCAAAATACATTTAATACAATTGACTTGCAACCCTTTTTAGGCTTTCAATTCGATTTTATGGATAATTTGAAAGCCGATTTGCGTTTTGCTCTTTCGGTGTTGCCAATCCGGGGACAGCCTGGAGCCGATGCAACCAATTATTACTGGTTGAACAACCAATTCAACAATGTTATTTCATTGGCTTTGTATTATCGTTTGGACAGATAAGTGAAACTTTCAGAATAAGTTCATCGAAATTGACGAAGTTATTTTTTCTTTTTCAAGGCGATATTTTGAGGCATAGCCGTAACTATAGCGAGAAATCTCAACGAAGAAAAAGGGAAAAAGAACAAGTTGGAACGGGGAAGTTATTTTGAATGTTTCACTAAAATAAACCTCCTTCAAAATGAAAAGAAAAATTGTAGTAGCGGTAACAGGTGCAAGCGGTTCAGTTTATGCAAAAATCCTTTTTCAAAAATTACGCGAAATAAAAGACCAGTTGAAAGAAGTTGGAGTTATTTTTTCGACAAATGCACTTGATATTTGGAAGTTTGAACTGGCCGAAGAATTCGACCCCGTTTTCCCGTTCCGGGTTTATGAAAAGGATGATTTTTATGCGCCATTTGCATCGGGTTCTTCTAACTTCGAAACGCTGATTATTTGTCCCTGTTCAATGGGGACAATTGGCCGGATTGCCAACGGAATTTCAAACGATTTGATTACACGGGCTGCTGATGTGATGCTGAAAGAAAAACGGAAACTGATTCTGGTCCCGCGCGAAACTCCATTCAGTTTAATTCATTTGGAAAACATGAAAACCATTGCACTTGCCGGTGGAATTATTTGTCCGGCAACTCCATCGTTTTATAGTAAACCACAAACGATTGAGGAGCTTGCTGAAACGGTTGTTGAACGCATTTTAAATTTGGCAGGGTTGGATGTCAATTCGTTTCAATGGGGAAACTCTAATTTGTAAATTGCGGCTCAAATATCTTCTAATTTGTGAGCTATTTCTAAATTTACAAAACATTACCCTCATTCTGATTGTCTTAGTAAATAAGCGATTTTATTGATTTACGAAATACTACAACTATGAAAAAAAGAAGTTACATGAACCCCTACATTGCAGGAGTTCTACTTGGGCTGGTATTATTATCGGCCATGTATATTTCGGGCCGTGGATTGGGTGCGAGCGGCGGTTTAAAATATACCGTTGTTGCCGTTGTTGGAGCCATCGACAGGCAACATGCAATGGAATCGCCCTACTACAGCAAATATTTTGGTGAAGGCGAAAATCCATTAAAAAGTTGGCTGCCGTTTGAAGTGCTCGGCATGCTTTTAGGTGGTTTTATTTCAGGTGCCATTTCGGGCAGGTTAAAATTTAGAATTGAAAAATCGCCCAATATTTCAAATAAGAAACGTTTACTTTTTGCTTTTCTTGGAGGCGTATTTTTTGTTTATGGTGCCCAGCTTGCCCGTGGATGTACCAGCGGGGCAGCACTTTCGGGAATGGCAGTTCTGTCGGTGGCAGGTTTTGTAACCATGATTGCCATTTTCGGTTCGGCCTATCTTTTTGCCTGGTTTTTCAGAAAACTTTGGATTTAAACTGTTTAAAGTTTTGAGTATATAGTAAAATCTATAATTCAGTCCATCAATAATTAATAAATCAATAATATGGGACCACTTTCAATACTGTACGATTTTCCTGAATGGTTAAATCTGCTCATCGCTTTTTTTATAGGAATTGGTTTTGGTTTTGCTCTTGAGCAGGCGGGATTCTCGTCGAGCCGGAAGTTAGCCGGAATGTTTTATGGTTACGACACAACTGTTTTAAAAGTATTTTTTACAGCGGCAATTGTAGCTTTGGTTGGTTCGCAACTGCTCAGTTATTTAGGCTTGTTAAATCTGGATTTGGTATTCGTGAACAACTATTATATTGCCGCCACATTAATTGGCGGAACGATAATGGGCGCTGGGTTTGTAATGGGCGGTTTTTGTCCGGGAACCGGAATCAGTGCCCTTTCAATTGGTAAAATAGATGCACTCTTTTTTCTGATTGGCGGACTTTTTGGTGCCTTTCTTTTTGCCGAAACTTATCCGTTTATACAAACCATTGCAATGGGTAGCTACAGGGGCCCGGTGCGAATTGATGAATGGATGGGAGTTTCTCCCGGTATTTTCACCTTGCTATTAATTGTTGTGGCTGTTGGCTTATTCTGGCTTGCCGAACTTGCCGAAAAAAAATACAAACGACCGGATATAACTTCCAAACTTTAATGTAAAAAAAATGAATGCACGGATAAAATTATCAGTTTCGTTGATTGGAATCGGAATAATCTTGGCCTTTTTACCTTACAATACCGAAAAATCGTTTCGGCTGAAACCTTCCGAATTGCTTTCTAAATCGACTTCAAACGAAATTTACTTTACCGTAGATCAGGTTGCCCGCTTTGTGAACAACGAAGACAGTACCATTCAATTGATTGATTTGCGCAGCGAAAAAGCGTACAAAAACTGCAACATTCCCGGTTCAATAAATATTCCTTTTGCTGATTTATTAAATCCCGATTGGGAAGGGTATTTAAATCAATCGGAATTAAAAAACATTTTTTATGGGAACGGCGATCAAACAGCGAATTCTGCATGGACAGTTGTTACCGGGCTTGGTTACAAAAATAGTTTTGTGATGAAAGGTGGCCTCAATGAATGGTATAAAAAGGTAATGTTAAGTCAGTTTACCGGGGAGAAAATTACTCCGCGCGAAAATGTTTTGTTCGAAAACCGGTTTAACGCGCGTAAAATTTTCACTCAAATAAACAGTTTGCCCGACAGTTTAAAAACTCAATTCCTGGTATCGCGGCGGCTGAAGGAAGCTCAATTGGACGGTGGCTGCGAATAATTTTGAAATTTGTAAAGATGAATAAAATAAAAAGTTTAGGGTTTGTTCTGTTGTTGCTGATTGTAGTTTTGATTTTGGTAATTGCAAGAGCTACCAATAAAAACCTGTTTAAACAAGATCCTGAGAATGTTATAGCCACTCAACAAAACGGCAACACAATTTCGCTGGTTCAACTAAATAATCTGACATCTAAATATATAGTTGTTGATTTGGGAAGTGCAGAGAATTACAAGTCAAATCAATTTAAAAATTCAATAAATATTCCTTTTGAAAATATTCTATATAATACAAACCGAAAATTATTGAATAACGCAAAGGGTAAAATAGTACTATTTTCGGATGATATTTCCCGCTCTTCAAAAGCGTGGGTAATTTTAAACCAGCTGGGTTTCGAAAACATTTACATTTTTCAAAGCTTAAAGAACAACGAGGTTTTTAAATACAAATTCCAGCCCGGCACAATGGCCAAACTGGAATAAGATCTTTTCAAGTACATTTTATTATTAATGCTAATTTATGTTTAATTGCCATTTCGATAGTTCACCCAAATTTTTATTGGCCATAATGAGGAAATGATAATAAGGGGAGCCGGATTTTTTCCATCGGAATTCCTACGGGGCCTAAGTCCGGTTTGTATATTGGAGCTACTCCAAAGGCTCCAAAGGCTCCAAAGGGATACCTATGGCAAATGGCCAAGGCAGAAACTCCAACTCCCATTAAAACAACGTTCTACGTAAATCTGTCATTGGCAGTCACCACCCATTTTTATAATGGGCAAAATGAGAGAATGACAGTACCGGGAGTCGGACTTTTTAAGTTCGACATATTTTCTTCGACTTGGGAAAGTCAAAGTCCTGGGGAAATCTGTCATTGGCAATGAAATGGGGAATCTTTTGCAAAGAAATAGGTTTCTCGCCTTTCGCCGACGGATCAAAAAGACAT
>JAKIST010000204.1 GCA_021648495.1 Draconibacterium sp. | reverse complement strand
AATGCGGCCATTAATGATTATTGCCGTGCTGGTAACGTTAATTGCTTTTTATTGTGCGAACAATATATTGCCATACACAAATTTAAAGTTCACTGCTTTAATGATCAGTGTAAAACAACAACGACCGGAATTGGTACTTCAGCAAGGTGTTTTTACCAACGGAATGGACGGGTACAACATTAAAGTTGGCCGCAAGGATAACAAAACCAATATGTTGTACGATTTATTAATTTACGACCATACCAGAAGCCAATCGAATGAAAGTGTTACTGTTGCAGATTCGGGGTATTTGCGGATAACCGAAGATAAAAAGTACATGGTTTTGAATCTGTACAACGGCGTAAATTATTCAGAGGAAACCCCTAAAAATAGGAAAGACCGCCAGAAGCATCCTTTTCGACGTGATAAATTTGAGGAGCAAACTATTCGGGTGCGTGTGAGGAACTTTGATTTTAACCGAAAAGATGAACGTGTTTATAGTAACTCGTACAGAATGTTAAATATTAATCAGTTAAGTTTGATGGAGGACACGTTGAATACAGACTACATTAAGCGATTGCGAACTTATTTGTTACAGATCTCGATTAATCCCCCCTTGTCAAAAAGAATGTACAACTTAACTGTCCCGAACGATTCATTAAAACGAAATAATAATATTGTTGCTGACTCTATTTTCAATTTCGATGAATATTTTAGTGGTATTGATAAATGGGTGAAAGCAGAAATTACAGAGTCAGCATTGGATAGGGCAAGAAACAATATGCAAAATCTAAATTTGTATCAACGACAATTATATGAGCGAAAGAAGATAATAAATAAATATGAAATGGAAAGGCACCGAAAATTTACGCTTTCAATTGCGGTGCTTATTTTCTTTTTTATAGGTGCACCTTTGGGAGCTATTATTCGGAAAGGTGGCCTGGGTATGCCGGTTGTAGTTTCTATTTTGCTTTTTATAGCCTATTACATTATTTCAATGACGGGCGAAAAATCGGCCCGCGAAGATGTCTGGCAAATGTTTAACGGAATGTGGTTTTCATCGTTCGTGTTTTTACCTATTGGTGTTTGGCTGTCGTATAAAGCGGGTACCGACTCTGCAATAATGAGTGCCGAAACCTATAGCAAATTTTTCAATAAAATAGGTTTGGGCAAGTTATTTCGAAAACTTAAAAGGAAAAAATGAAAATTTTGCAAGTAACAAATAAAGTGCCTTATCCTACCAAAGATGGTGGTGCTATTGCTTGCATGAATTTAACACGTGGTTTTTCTCTTCTCGGGAACCAGGTTACCGTCCTTTCAATGAATACGGCGAAACACAATATTTCGATGGATGAAATTCCTGAACCAATTAAGGATTTAGCTGAATTTAAATTGGTAGAGGTCCCAGCCCGCATTTCTGCAATTTCTGCGATCGGTAATCTTTTCTTTTCAAAAAACCCCTACAATGCAATACGTTTTATTTCCAATTCATTTAAAACTGAGTTAAAAAAACTGTTAACTGAAAAGAAATTTGATATCATTCAATTGGAAGGGCTTTATGTTTGTCCGTATATTTCTATTATTAGAAAGTATTCATCGGCAAAGATTGTTTATCGGGCTCATAATATAGAACACGAAATATGGGATAGAACAGCTATAAATTCAAGGGGTTTTGTAAAATGGTATTTGAAAATACTTGCCAAACGAATAAAAAAATTTGAAATCAGGTTATTAAACAAGTACGATTTAATTGTTCCGATTACGGAACGCGATGGCGCAATTTTAGATAAGTTGGGAAACACAAAACCACAGCATGTTTCGCAAACCGGAATAGATTCGTTGGTATTAATCCCCAATGCCAAAAATTTGGAACATCCTTCACTTTTTCATATTGGTTCGTTGGAATGGACTCCTAACAAGGAAGGATTAGTTTGGTTTTTGGATAATTGTTGGCAGGATATCCATGTTAAATACCCTGAATTAAAATTATACATTGCTGGAAGAAACGCACCGGTGTGGCTGCAAAAAAAACTGGAAATGCCAAATGTAATCTTTAAAGGTGAAGTACCCGATGCTTATGAATTTATGAACTCTAAATCGATAATGGTTGTGCCTTTACATTCGGGGAGCGGAATGCGCATTAAAATTATTGAAGGAATGGCATTGGGAAAACCAATTGTAACCACCCCGGTTGGTACTGAGGGGATTGCAACCACATCGGGCGAAAATATTATTATTGCAGAAAATGCGCTTGATTTTAATCGGGCAATTTTTGAATTGATAGAAAAGCGCGATTATTTCGATGTAATTAGTAAAAATGCAATCGAATTTATTCATGAAAATTTTGATAATTTAGCATCTGCTGGTGCTTTGGTTGAGTTTTATAAAAAATATACTTAATGAGTTTGATTGTACTATTCTGGATACTTCTTTTTGTCCTTTTTTACACCTATGTGGGATATGCGATGGTACTTTTTGTTTTGTTGAAACTGAAAAAAATATTTTTCCCCAGTCGATTTTTGAAAACCAATGATTCGTACGAACCCAACGTTTGTTTATTTGTAACCGCTTTCAACGAAAAAGATTATGTGCAGCAAAAGGTTGAAAATTCGTATTCATTAGATTATCCAAAAGAGAAAATACAGTATGTGTGGATTACCGATGGTTCCGATGACGGAACGCCGGATTTGCTAAGAAAATACAAAGATTTGGAAGTTTATCATCTCAACGAGCGGCGTGGAAAAATGCATGCCATGAACCGGGGGGTGAAATTTGTGAACGCACCAATTATAATATTCTCCGATACAAATACCCTTTTGGGGAAACAATCAATTCGCGAGATTGTAGCTAAATTTAGTAATGAAAAAACCGGTTGTGTGGCAGGGGAGAAACGTATTGTCGAAAAACAAGCAGATGCAGCTGCCGGGGCAGGCGAGGGCTTGTACTGGAAATTTGAATCGTGGATTAAAAACATGGATGCCGAATTAAATTCTGCTGTAGGTGCAGTTGGCGAATTGTTTGCCATTCGTGCCAAACTTTTTGAAGATGTGGAAACGGACACACTTCTCGACGATTTTATTATTTCGTTGCGCATTGCGCAAAAAGGTTTCCACATTGCTTACACTCCAAATGCTTATGCCGAAGAAACCGCTTCGTTGAATGTGAAAGAAGAACTAAAACGGAAAATAAGAATAGCTGCCGGTGGCGTTCAAACCATATTTCGCTTGAAGGGTTTGTTGAACCCATTTCGATTTGGCTTGCTCTCGTGGCAATACTTTTCGCATAAAGTTTTACGTTGGACTCTTGCCCCTGTTTCGTTGTTTCTAATTCTAATAATTAATGTATGGATAGTTGCTATCCAAGGAAATTGGACTGATCTTCATTTCTATTCGGTTTTCCTTTATGTGCAACTTGTTTGTTATATTTTGGCTGCTGTGGGATGGTATTTCGAAAACAAAAAACTTCGATTTAAAACCCTGTTTATTCCCTATTATTTCGTCTTCATAAATTATGCATCTATTCGTGGGATTTTCCGCTATTTCAAAGGAAAGCAGTCTGTAAATTGGGAAAAATCCAAACGAGCATAAATTGTTGTTCAAAAATTTGGTTGGATTAAATTTGTTTTGGGAAGGAAATAGAATTGATATTAAGTTTTTTTTACCATGACTTATGACTTGTTTTGATTGTGGATAATTGTTGTAATTTCGCGATGATTAAAAAGTTGCTTTAGAATGACAAACATTAGGCTTAATACGATTCCCGAAGCTATTTCGGCCATAAAAAATGGCGAAATGGTGATTGTAGTAGATGATGAAGACAGGGAGAACGAAGGGGATTTTATTGTTGCATCGGAATTAATTACTCCCGAAATTATAAACTTTATGACCATTCATGGTCGTGGATTAATTTGCGTGGCATTAACCGAAAAACGTTGCGAAGAATTGAGCCTCGATTTAATGGTGGGCAAAAATACTTCTTCCAACGAGACACAATTTACCGTTTCTGTAGATGCTATCCATCCTGAAACAACTACTGGTATTTCGGCTAAAGACAGGGCGATTACCATTCAAATGCTGGTTAATACAGATACGCGGCCGGAACAACTTGGCCGTCCAGGTCATATTTTTCCGTTGAAAGCTAAAAACCGTGGTGTTCTCCGAAGAAGTGGGCACACCGAAGCTGCTGTTGATTTAGCACGGCTTGCCGGATTAGAACCCTCTGGCGTTTTGGTAGAAATAATGAATGACGATGGATCAATGGCGCGGCTTCCACAGCTTTATAAAATAGCTCAAAAGTTTAACCTGAAATTAGTTACCATAAAAGATTTAATTTCCTTTCTGTTTCAAAGCGAAAGCTTAATTGAACGTGGAGAGGAAGTTCATTTACCTACTCAATTTGGCGATTTTAGTATTGTCCCTTTTAAGCAAAAGTCCAACGGTGCCGAACATGTTGCTTTAATTAAAGGAAACTGGGAATCCAATGAACCCATATTAACCCGCGTGCACTCTTCGTGTATGACAGGCGATATTTTTGGCTCCTTACGTTGCGAATGTGGCGATCAGTTGCACGAGTCGATGAGAATGATTGAAAAAGAGGGGAAAGGTGTAATTGTTTATATGATGCAGGAAGGTCGGGGAATTGGATTGCTCAATAAAATTGCAGCTTATAAATTACAAGATGAGGGGCTGGATACTGTCGATGCTAATTTGCATTTGGGGTTCAAAGCCGACGAACGGGATTATGGTGTGGGAGCTCAGATTCTGAGCAATCTTGGAGTAAGCAAAATGAAATTGTTGACAAATAATCCAATCAAGAGAGTTGGTTTGGAGGGGTATGGTTTGGAAGTTACCGAAATTGTATCTATCGAAATTGAACCTAATGAACACAACCAGAGGTATTTAAAAACCAAACGCGACCGGATGGGGCATCATTTAAAAGGTTTTAATTACGATTTGTAATTTAATGCAGTTTATTAAGGGTTTGTGAAGAAATAACATGACTGGAATTGACGAAGTTATTTTGTGCGATAACAAGGCAAAAAACGTAGCTATAGCCATAGTTACAGCGAGGCTTTTTAACGAAGTTAGCGTGCAAAAGAACGAGTTAAAACGATCAGGTTATTTCATTACAATCCCTAAGGATGTTCGCTAAATGGATCAATCCTTCAATTAAAATTCCAGTTTTAAAAATTCCCAATTCCCAATACACTGCAACACCTGTCATTCCGAACGAAGAGAGGAATCTCATTTCGCATCTACTAATTTTATGGTTGACGTGATCGTTATAAATGAATTGGATTGAATACCAGTATGTTATGTAAATCTGTCATTGGCAGTGTGACGAAGCAATCCCCAAAATTTTACAGGGCACTAATAAAAAATTATCTCAAACACCGAGCAATTTATTTATTTGTTTTATGAATTATCATTAGCTTTGAACGGATTCCAATTTTACTCTTCGGGAGGTGAAAAAGAAGGACCTCGGATAACGAATTGTTTTCAAAAAAAATTACAAGTATAATTTTTTAATCTTTTGAGAATGAAAATAGTACAAACTTTATTACTCCTGTTAATGGTTTCAGTTGCATTTGGAAGTGGAAAACAAAAAAAACCGAACATTATTTTAATTATGACCGACCAGCAACGTTCCGATGCATTGGGTTGCATGGGAAACAGTGCCGTAATTTCCCCCAATATTGATAAAATTGCTAAAGAAGGGGTAATGTTCGTAAATGGTTATTCGGCAGTGCCCAGTTGTACTCCGGCGCGTGCGGGATTGCTGACCGGAATGTCGCCATGGCACCATTGAATGTTGGGGTACGGCCAGGTAGCCCGTAAATATAAATACGAAATGCCACGAATGCTTCGCGAAGCGGGATACTACACTTTTGGTATTGGTAAAATGCACTGGTTTCCACAAAAGGCCTTGCACGGATTTAATGGAACTTTGGTAGATGAAAGTGGACGCGTGGAGCAAGATGGTTATGTAAGTGATTACCGGGATTGGTTTAAACTACAAGCACCCGGAGAAGATCCCGACAAAACAGGAATTGGTTGGAACGAGCACCGGTCTGGGGTTTATCAGTTGGATGAAAAACTACATCCAACTTACTGGACGGGCACAACTGCCGTGGAGTTAATTAATAATTACAAACAAGATAAGCCGTTGTTTTTGAAAATTTCCTTTGCGCGGCCACACAGTCCGTACGATGCACCACAGCGGTTTTTAGATATGTATGAGGACGTGGAAATTCCCAAACCTGTAATTGGCGATTGGTGTCAATCATTCAATATAACTGATGGTGGAGCAAGTGCAGCTTTTGGAAATTTTGGAATAGAACATGCAATTGAAAGTAAGAAACATTATTATGCCAATATTACTTTTATTGACGAAATGATTGGTAAAATTGTTCAGGCTTTAAAAGACAAGGGAATGTACGAAAACTCTATAATCTGTTTTACTTCCGATCATGGCGATATGATGGGCGACCATTACCACTGGCGAAAAACGTATGCTTACGAAGGTTCTTCAAATATTCCATATATTTTAAAATGGCCAAAAGATATGAAAGGCGAACTTGCAAGAGGTTCGAAGTTGGAAAATACTACTGAATTGCGTGATTTTCTTCCTACATTTTTAGATGCTGCCGATGCTAAAATCCCTGAAGAAATGGATGGTTTGTCACTTTTAAAATTGATTGAAAATCCTGATGCAAAGTGGCGCCCATACATTGCAATGGAACATTCAACCTGTTACAGCCAGGCTAATTATTGGGCTGCATTAACCGATGGAAACTGGAAATACATTTGGTTTTTCAGGACTGGTGAAGAGCAGCTTTTTAATTTGAAAAACGATCCTGGAGAGATTACCGAACTTTCTACTAAAAACAAAGATGAATTAAAAAAATGGCGAAAAAGAATGGTTGATCATTTAAGTGAAAGAGGAGAAGGCTTTGTTAAAAACGGAGAGTTGCTTGTGCGTGAAAAAACAATGTTGTACAGTCCAAATTATCCTAAAACTGAACGTACAAATGCTGAATTGGTGAAAGAGTGGCGCGAGATTTATAAAGGGATTGATTAAGAAGGTAATCAGTATCCAGTAAATAAAAGTAGGCAAAAAAACTACCTTTTTAGAATACATCACAAGGTTTTTTAGCCCTGAAAGAGCGAAATATATTAGTGCCGGGCAACACCCTGTGTACAAATGCAATACAAAAACCTGCCCCAATCCCGAACGCTGAAAATAGAGATGAAATTCCTTGGGGCAAAATAGTCTTACAATTGATAGAAACAATTTGTATGATTTTATTTCCTCAATTATCAACTTAAAAATAAGCTAAATAATACGATGAAGCTAAAACAAATTCCGATTATCTTTCTTTTTTTTATCCTTGCATGTTCAGGAGCTAGAAAAGAAAATCCCCAAAATGCTGAACCGCTGAATTTGGGCAAAATGATTCAACCTGTACCAGAATATGCTGTTCTTAAAAATCCCGATTACAATATTTGGGGTGCGAGCATGGTCCAAACCGATGATGGAATTTGCCACCTGTTTTATACCCGCTGGCCAGTTGAAACGGGTTTTCAAGGTTGGTTGAAAAATTCAGATATTGTTTATGCAACTTCAAAATTGCCAATCGGTCCCTACAAATTTCAGAAAATAGTTTTAACCGATTTTGGGAAAGGCCACTGGAACGAAGAGGCGGCCCACAATCCGCATATTAAAAAATTTGGAGATAAATACTACCTCTATTTTATTTCGCACCGAAAAGAAGATTTGGGATTAAGTGATTGGATGAACCATATTTTTACCCAGCGGATTGGTGTTGCTGTTGCAGATAACCCAACTGGTCCGTGGAATGTTTTGCCGGAACCTTTAATCGATTATCAGGAAGGGAAACCTGCTTATGGATACATGGTAAACCCCAGTGTTTGCCAAAAACCTGACGGTACTTTTTTAATGATGTTTAAAGCCCGGAAAAAAGGAGCTGAAAAATCAGGAAAATTCGATCCCATTCATTGTTTGGCTACTTCACCAACTCCAACCGGCCCTTTTACTATTGCAGATGAAACTTTGATGACCGAAGCTACAGCGGAGGATCCGTTTTTGTGGTATCAAAACGGAAAATATTTTTCGGTGGTAAAAGATATGTATGGA
>JAKIST010000203.1 GCA_021648495.1 Draconibacterium sp. | reverse complement strand
TCTTTTGGTAATATTTTCATTTTTCTCAATTAGCTGATGCTCAGGCATCACCAAATATCGAAAAATAAAAATCTCATCCAAAATCTTTCTTTTTATGAAAATCCTCTGTTTTTAGACTGGACTCAATAATGATTAATATTTATTTTTAATTTACTTATGTTCGTTATTGTGAATAATATGACTTTCAATCACTTGCAAAATACAAATTTTTAATTATTTGAATGGTTTTCATCAAAAAATAAAAAAAAGCCGCCCCACTTGGAACAGCTTTTAAACCAATTCTTTTCTCTACTTATTTTTTACCTTCGCAAGCAGAGCCACAATCTTTTTTTGCCTCGGCTTTTCCTTCTAAACATTTGTCTTTTGCACTAACTTTTTCTGAACAACTTTTGCTTTTAGCTTCAACCTTAGCTTCTGCTTTTTTTGTTTTTTCAGCTTTCTCTTTGTCCTTTTCTCCTTCAGGGGCGACCGTGTTGTTGTCATCCATATTGGCAACAACAGTTACTTGTGCATTATCAACTGCAACAATGTTCGTACTCGACATTGACATTGATACTCCATAAACGGTTACAAATGCTAACACTAATAATACTTTTTTCATGATTTTCAATTTTGAGTTTTACAATAAATTAATAGTTTCCAATCTAATTTAAATTCAATATTAACAACTATTCAGATTAATTCCAAATAAAATCAAGAGATAATTATATCTTTTATTCTTGAAAAATTAAGTTACTGGAAATCAGCAGATATATTTGCTGTTAAAAAGTGAAATAAGTTTTACTTTTAATTTCCAAGTCGGCAAACTGCTTCAGGAGTAATTAATTCTTCGAACTCTTTTTCTGAAATAATTTGCAACTGAATAGTAGCTTGTTTAATTGAGATCTGCTGTTCGCTTGCAAATTTAACAATTTCACTTGCCTTGTTATACCCAATTTTTGGGATTAGGGCAGTTACCGTGGCTGTTGAGTTTTCAATGTTTTTTTTGCAAATTTCTTCATTAGCAGTAATTCCAACAATACAGTGCTCCTTAAAAATTTTACAAGCGTTGTTTAATATTGAGAGATTTTCCAGCATTGAATGTGCGATTAACGGCATAAACTGGTTGAGTTCAAGGTTTCCTCCGCTACATGCCTGAGCAATTGCCTGATCGTTCCCCATAATTAGAATGGCAACCTGTGCGACTGCCTCTGGAATTACCGGATTTACTTTTCCTGGCATAATTGATGAACCTGCCTGTTTTTGTGGAAGGTTTATTTCTCCAAGCCCGGCAACCGGCCCGCTCGAAAGTAATCGTAAATCGTTACTTATTTTTAAAAGATTCGAAGCGCAGGCTTTTAATATTCCTGAAACTTCAACAAAAACATCCACGTTTTGTGTCCCGTCGATGAGGTTTTCACTCCGTGCCAATCCGATATTTGTGTTTTCGCGCAAACGGTCAACTACCCTAAATATAAATTGTTTGGGCGCACCCAGCCCGGTCCCGATTGCAGTTCCTCCAAGGTTCACAACGCGCAAGCGTTCTTCGCATTTATAAATCCGCCAGCGGTCGCGGTTAAAAGCTTCGGCGTAGGCACTCATTTCTCTGCCAAGTGTTGTCAGCACCGCATCTTGCAATTGGGTGCGACCAATTTTTACAATGTGTGCAAATTCTTTTTCTTTTTGCTGAAATGCTTCTTGCAAATCCAATACGCCTTGTTCCAGTTGGCGCAATAATCTGATGGCAGCAATTTTTAATGCCGTAGGATAAGTATCGTTGGTTGATTGATGCAAATTAATATCATCGAGTGGCGAGATAATTTTGTAGCTCCCAAGTGGGATATTTAGGATTTGTAGTGCCCGGTTGGCAATTACTTCGTTTACGTTCATATTGGTTGAAGTGCCTGCCCCACCTTGTAAAGCATCAACAAAAATGTGCTTATTCAACAAACCCCGGCTCATTTCGAAACAAGCTTTTTCGATGGCTTCCACCTTTTGTGTATCTTTCCAAAACCCCAGTTGGTTGTTCGTTTGTGCACAAGCCAGCTTTACTTCACCAAAAGCTTTTAATAATTCTGGGTGAACAGGGTTTCCTGAGATTGGAAAGTTTTCAATTGCCCGCGCGGTATGAATTCCCCAAAGTGCCTCTGAAGGAATTTGTCTTTCGCCGAGAAGATCTTTTTCTGTGCGTGTTTGCATCTTTTATGAAATTACACCATTTTTTAGATCAGACAATGGGAAAATCAAATCATAGTCATTCCAATTCAGGTTTCCATTTATAACTTTGAACTGACTGAATTTAATTTTATTTAAATATTTTCTAATCGATGGATGTTGGGATGCAGAAAGGAATGGTTCAAAATCAACAATACTTTCTTTCCCGTCATCAAAAACAATTCTTATTTTATATTTTGAAACAAGTTCAGCAGAAATCACACTGATATTTTTATTGTAAGTTAAAACTGGTTCTTCAACTATCTTCATTTCATTTTTTTGTGATTCTTTCAAATTCAACTTTTTTATGCAAAATAAAATAATCAATCCATTTCTGAACAATTTTATCAGAATACGATTCTAAAAAATCTTTAAACTTGTGTAATTCGGTTTTTTCCAAAGGAGCAATTCCTTTTACTGTTTTAACCCGAATTTCTATTATCACTCCATTCTGAATAATAAATTCAGCCTAACCTGTATTATTCACAAATCATTCTATTCCGAAGCTAAACTACTTTGAATAAAGACAATGCTCGACTTTCGTTCCTCAAAATAGCTAAGGCTATTTCTGTGAGCCTCAACTCTGCGCTTCCCTTTATTCTTTGCATTTTGACTTCTCATAACGAAAATTCATGAATAATGCAGGCTAACTTTCATTGTTGCCTTTACGTGCATGAACGTAAATTGGTTCATGTTCATTTGAAAATAAGAATTCCGAAGTATTCAAAAATCTTTGGCATTTCCAAATTTAGTAATTCTTTTTGTACTTACTTCATTGTACTAATTAGAGTCTGTCCACAAAGTAGGTGTTTGATTCAGAAAGTTCGAATTCAAGGCTTGCGAAGTCATAAAATAAAGGAGTTTACTTTTTGTAAATGTCTGTGTCAAAAACGAAAGTAACGCATTATTTGGTGTTTTCTTGCAAAGACAATTACTAATTACTCCTCTAACAATATACATCATCCCTGCCAGCTTCCACGCGTTTAACCAGCTTTTCTGCACGTTGCCTTGCCAGTCCGCTCATATCATTAATTGTGTTTTGAATGAGTTTGTTGCCAACTTCGGCTGTTCCGTTTGTAGCATAGTTTTGCAGGTACTCTTTAAACGACGACAAGGCATTTGGTGCGCAATGCAATTTTATATCGCCCGGTTTTGCCAAATCCATAAAGTCTTGCCCGGTCCTGCCCAGTCGGTAGCAAGCGGTGCAAAACGACGGAATGTATCCCATCGATGCAACATCGCGGATTACTTCGTCAAGCGGGCGGTGGTCGCCGAGGCTAAACTGCCCTGAAGGATCGTCTTCGGTCTCCTCTTCGTAACCTCCCGGATTAGTGCGGCTACCTGCCGAAATCTGGCTTACGCCCAACGCAAAGGTTTCGCGGCGCATTTTTGCCGTTTCGCGCGTTGACATAATTATCCCGGTGTATGGAACTGCCAGTCGTAAAATGGCAACAATTTTTCTGAAATCGATGTTGGAAACCGGGAACGGCGGATGAGAAGCAATGTCGCTGTTTGTGGCAGGTTCTAAACGGGGAACACTAATTGTGTGAGGGCCAACCCCAAATTTTGCTTCCAGTTCGGCAATGTGTTGCATCATTGCCAAAATTTCAAAACGGTAGTCGAAAAGGCCAAACAATACACCAATTCCAACATCATCAATTCCTGCTTCCATTGCACGGTGCAACGACCAGGCACGCCAGTTGTAATCGCGTTTTTTTCCGCCCAAATGAACTTTACTGTAAGTTTCGCGGTGGTACGTTTCCTGGAAAATCTGGTAGGTTCCAATTCCCGATTCCTTTAACGTTTTAAATTCTTCGGTTTTTAAAGGAGCCACATTTACGTTTACCCGGCGCACTTCTCCATGTTCGGTTTTTACATCGTAAATTGTTTTTATTGAATCTAAAACATATTGAAACCCTTCTTTTGGATACGACTCACCAGCAACAAGCAATACCCGTTTATGGCCTTGGTTTATTAATGCTTTAACTTCGTTTGCAATGTGCTCTTGCGACAATACCGAACGAACAATATCTTTATTTGTTGCACGGAACGCACAGTAAAGACATTCGTTTTCACACAGGTTGGAAATGTAAAGCGGAGCAAAAATAACCAAGCGTTTTCCATAGATTGTCTCTTTTACCTCGTTGGCAGTATTAAAAAGTTCAGCGAGCATTTCCGGGTCGCTAATACTTGTTAACGCAGCAACATCGGCAAGGTTGAGCCCTTTCATTTCGGATGCTTTTGCAAGTATTTCGCGTATTTTGCTGAAATCGGGATTTTGATTGGTTTCCAGAACTTCCCAAATTTTTTGTTCGTTAATAAAATCGGCAGGTACGTTATACATATTTTTGAGTTTAAAAGTTTGATTTCAAAGTTTAACGTTTTTTACTGTTTTGTTGCGACTGATCACTGCGACTGATTTCTTTTCTTTAATTCTCCCCTCGGGGAGATGCCGTAGGCAGAGGGGCGTTTACTGCGACTGTTTTACTCCTTCGCTAATCCTGATTTTACTGAAACACCTTGAATACTCCCCAGTTTTCCGGTTAATGCACCCAGCTCGTCGGGAGTGGCATCAATTACCAAAGTAATAATTGAAGTGTTTCCTTTTGCATTTGGAAGGCCGGTGCGTGCCAATATCAATTCAGAAAACTGGCTTAACACATCGTTTACAATTCCAGAACACATTTTGCGTTCTTCGATAATTACTCCAACAAAACCTAAACGTTTCATATTATTTAATTTGTCTGTGGAAAAAGAAAAGGGGAAGAATTGAATGGATGAAAGAAATAAATAAAGGTTTTTCTAACTACTTTATGCTAACCTGCATTATTCATGAATTTTCGTAATAGAATAATTTTATGAATAATACAGGCTAAATACTACCTGCTCATTTTTTCTTCCCTAAAGTCAGCCTTCGCCTTCCCACAGGAATAAGTTGTAAAATTAATGGTTAAAAATTCATTTTGGCACGAAAAAGTTGTTTTGTTTTATGTTATTGAATATGATTATAAAACATAAAATATAGTTTGATATTCAACATAGATAGTTGAAAAGAAACCGTTATTTTTAGCCGTCTAAAATCAATTGAAAATTGGATAAACAAGAAATAATCCGTTTACTGAAAGCCAAAGGGGAAGATCGAACCCAACTTCTAAAACGTTCCCGGGATGTTAAAGAGAAGGAAGTGGGCAGAAAAGTCTATTTCCGCGGATTAATTGAATTTTCAAATATCTGCTCGAAAGATTGTTTGTATTGCGGAATTAGAAAGAGCAACGAAAAAGTAGTTCGTTACAATGCAACCGACAAAGAGATTCTGGAAGCTTGCCGGTTTGCGTGGGAAAATCGTTTTGCTTCGTTGGTTTTACAATCGGGTGAAATTTCGTCGCCGATGTTTGTGAAACGTGTCGATAATCTTCTCAAAAAAATAAAGCAACTTTCGAATAATGAATTAGGGATTACTTTAAGTTGTGGCGAACAAACCCGTGAAACTTATTTAAGGTGGTTCGAAAGTGGGGCTCATCGTTTTCTTTTACGAATCGAATCGTCGAACCCGGAGTTGTATTATAAAATCCACCCGAACAATAAAACGCATTCATTTGAAAAAAGGATTGAAGCATTGCATTTTTTGAAGGAAACCGGCTATCAGGTTGGAACAGGAGTGATGGTTGGATTACCGTTTCAAACTTATGAAGACCTCGCCAACGACTTGTTATTTTTCAAAAAAATTGATATTGACATGTGTGGGATGGGCCCGTACATTGAACATGAAGATACGCCGCTTTACGAATATAGAAATTTGTTAATGCCAAAACAGGAACGGTTCAATTTGACCTTGAATATGATTGCTGTTTTACGTTTGTTAATGCCGGATATCAATATTGCTGCTGCAACTGCTTTACAAGCCATCGACCCGGTAGGCCGGGAAAAAGCGTTGGCAGTTGGTGCAAATATTATTATGCCAAATCTTACTCCATGCAATTACCGGAAAGAGTACCAGTTGTACGAAGACAAACCTTGTTTAGACGAAGATGCCGAACTGTGCCGCAACTGTCTCGAAGCACGAATTGAACTGGCTGGTAGCGAAATTGGGTACGAAGAGTGGGGCGATTCGAAACATTTTTTTAAACGTGTTGCAAGCGAAAAGTTGTTGAAATTATAATAACACAAAAGTTATTTCAGTTTTCATTCGCATGAAAACACTGCTCTGCCTGCGGCATCTCCCAAAGGAGAGAATTGAAGAATTAAGAACAGTGGCTGCTTTCGGTTTTCAAAAAGAGAAAAAGAGAAGTTTTCAGCTATTACGTTTAATAATTCCCAACAATTTCTCTCAATTTCAGATAAACAAACATTTCTTTATTATTTTTACTGAAAATAATTAAATTAACTATGAGATACTTATTGTTTGCTTTTGTTTCAATTTTTATTCTAAGCGGGGCTTGCACACAAAAATCAACTACACCAGAAAAGCCCAATATCCTGTTTATTTTTGCCGATGACCAAACGTACCTTGGTGTACACGCCCTTGGAAACAACGAAGTAATAACGCCTAATTTGGATAAATTAGCTGAGTCGGGCGTTACCTTCACACACACTTATAACATGGGTGGCTGGAACGGTGCAATTTGTGTTGCCAGCCGGGCGATGCTTAATACCGGGCGATTTATTTGGCGTGCAAAAGCATCAGAAAAAAACTATCCAGCAATGAAAGAGAATGGACAGTTTTGGAGCCTGCTGATGAAAAATGCCGGTTACGATACTTACATGACTGGGAAATGGCATGTAAAACAAGGTGCGAATACAATCTTTCAAACCGCGAAAGATATTCGCCCCGGAATGCCAAAATCGGTTCCGGAAGCCTACAATCGTCCACAGTCGCCCGGAGATACAACATGGCTGCCATGGCTTAAAAAATATGGTGGTTATTGGGAAGGTGGCAAACATTGGAGCGAAGTGGTTGGCGACAATGCAATTGAATTTCTCGATTCTGCGAAAAAGAGCAAAAATCCGTTTTTTATGTACCTCGCTTTTAATGCTCCTCACGACCCAAGACAGTCGCCAAAAAAATATGTAGATATGTATCCCTTGGAAAATGTTTCGGTTCCAAAATCATTTTTACCCTTATATCCATACAAAGACAGCATTGGTTGTGGTCCTGGATTACGCGATGAAAGACTGGCACCATTTCCACGCACCGAATATTCTATTAAAGTGCATCGCCAGGAGTATTATGCAATAATCACGCACATGGACTACCAGATTGGAAGGATAATTGCGCACCTAAAAGAAACTAATCAGGATAAAAATACTTACATAATTTTTAGTGCCGACCACGGATTATCTCTTGGGAATCACGGTTTAGTGGGAAAACAGAATATGTACGATTGCAGTATGCGTGTGCCGCTAATTGTGGTTGGCCCAAATATTCCTGAAAATGAAAAACGCGACATGCAAGTTTATTTGCAAGATATTATGGCAACTTCGTTGGACCTGGCAAGAATTGAAAAACCGGAATATGTTGAATTTAATAGTTTGTTACCAATGATTAACAAAGAGGTAAACGTAAGTTCATATCCCGAAATTTACGGTGCATATATTAACTTTCAGCGAATGGTCCGTACCGAGAAATTCAAAATGATAATTTATCCGAGAGCAAAAAAAATACTCCTGTTCGATTTGGTTAACGACCCTGAAGAGATGAATGATTTGGATGGTAATGCTGAATATGCAAATGTAAAAAAGGAGTTGATCGAAAAATTCAAGAAACAACAGGAAATTATGGACGATCAATTAGATTTACATCCGTTTTTCCCGGATCTGTTTTAGCCTGTATTATTCACAAATTATTCTATTCCGAAGTAAAACTGCTTTGAATAAAGAAAATGCTCGATTTTCGTTTCTCAAAATAGCTAAGGCTATTTCTGCGAGCCTCAACTCTGCGCTTCCCTTTATTCTTTGCATTTTAAC
>JAKIST010000202.1 GCA_021648495.1 Draconibacterium sp. | reverse complement strand
AATATCAGTGTGAATTTGAAGATTTGAATGTGCTGCTTCGCGCGTGGACCGCGGAACAGGAATGTGTTCTGGCAGAAGTAGCAGGATTCTTTTCCGGTTTTAGTACTACAGTGCCAGGTGCAAATGTAAAAGAACCTCAACTAAACGTTGCCAAACAAAACCGTGAGCTTGCCGCCGGTACAAACAAGGTAGAAGCAGCTAATGATACGCTGTTCACAAAAGCAACAAGAAAAGTCCAATTTGCTGCAGCGACAGAAAAAATATATGAGCAGCTTACTTATCAGAAAAGTGACGTTATTTCGGATAATTTAACGACAAATACTGATGCACTCGGCAGTGTAATGAAGGTTGCTTTTGATGAAACTCAGGGTGGTTCCGTGAACGATATTATTGCAAAAACGCAAAATCTTGTTGCCGGGAAAGTGAATACCGAAGAGTGGAACAGTCAGCCCGAAGTTAAAACTTTCGTTATCGATCAGTCCATTGAATTAATGGCGCGCGCACACATCCTTTCGCAACAAATGCCAACTACATTAGCCAATGTGAGTGTTGTTCAGGTAGATACCTACAAAGCAACAATGGCCGACCTTTGTAAATTGGTGAAAAAGATGAAAGCGAGTTATCAAACGATTCAACTTTCGGTTGGATTAAAAGCTTTTATCGGGATTTTTATCAATCAGCTTTCTATTGTTTGTTGTTCAGGAAAAAAGTTGCAGGTTTTGCTGGAAGAGATCAATAAACGAAAAGAGGCTATTTTAATCCGTTTGCAACTTTCGAAGTTTGTTGAAAAACATCCTGGTTTGGAACACAGGGCAGGTGTACAACCCGGTGGTACTTTTGTTTTGGTTTATTTAAATAAAGTGCAGGCTGCGGCAGCTGTGGAGAAAGGGAGAGTTGAAAAAGTAGTTGCTACCGACGATATATTAAAAGCACGCAATCCACTCACAGATTTTAAAATGCGGGCAAGCACTCCGATAATCGAAAAATCAATTACAAATATTGATAGTATTACTGGAACGAATAGCTTGTTGTTAAACGATAATTTGGAAGTTCTGGAGCGGTTTATCCGTCCAACCAATTTGCCCAACAACACGGTAGTTGCCGATTTTTCTTTGCCCTACTTATGTTGTTCCGATTGTGCACCAATTAATTTTATTATTGCAAAACCACCCGTTTCGTTGCGTCTCGATAGAGATGAATTTTGTTTGGGAAAAGATACCGGCCCGCTCATTTTTGAGGTGTCGCCAGAAGATGGTACAATTAAAGCCGACCCTGAAGTTACAGGAGTGACCATCGATGGCAAAAAACTGATATTTGATGCAGCGTTGTTTCCCAAAGAGATGTTTGATAAACCCATTCATTTTACGGTGAATGACCAAATTACCCAAGCTCAAATTACGGTTTACCGTGCCGTTCAGTTCGATTTTACCGTACCTGAACCGCCAACTTCTGAAAAGAAAATTACATTTATACCAACCGGGAATTTAGAGGGTGCCACTTTTTTGTGGAGCTTTGGCGACGATAATCTTTCAACCGAAAGGAATCCGACACACATCTATTCACTTCCGGTAAATATGGAAAATAAAGTTACCGTTTCGCTAACCGTAACCGCTCCAAACGGAGTCTGTCACAACACCATTGAACACGATATTGAGTTTGTAGTGGAAGAGACAAAAATAAGTTTGAAGGATGACAATTTCTGCGTGAACGATAAAAATAGCTATCCCTTTGAAATTACGCCCACCGGTGCCGATGCAAAAATTGAAGGCAGCGGAGTTGGCTTGGATGATTCTAACGGATTTGTTTTTATTCCGGCAAATGCTACTGTGGGCGAAATTACCTTCACGCTGAATGGCGAACTGTCCGACTTAAAAGTTACGGTTAATGAAGCCCCGCATTCTAAATTTGTTCCAGATCAGGTTGAAAACAGGTTGATTTTGACCAATATTTCTACCAGTGCCGATACGTACGTTTGGATTGTAAATGGAAAAGAATTTGCTGCAATTAATAGTTTGCCTCACATTATTCCATTAACAGCTGGCAGTCCAACTCTTTGGGCACTGCAACTCCGTGCCGTAAGCAAGAAATGTGGAATCAATACTTCTGAAGTAATTGAATTTGAAACAAGATTTAACGAGCAAGTGCCTGTTGATAATTGCGTGGAAGAAGCCAAAGTTTCTATTGTAATAGATTCGAGGATTTTGGCAAAATTGCAAAGTCCAAATTCCGATTTTGTTCAACAAATTTGGCAGAGAACCAGTCAATTATATGGTGGAACTGCTGAGTTTAACAAAGGTGTTTTAAATGACATCGACAACTACTTATCAGGGGAAAATAATGACCGGTTACAAACCAATTTTATTCAATTGTTGTTGGATACGCAAAATATAATCGTAGAAATCGACCGAATAAAAATTAAAGAAGACTTTAATAAACTAATTGAATTGTTTGCGTTGCAGTTGCGTTTATTCTATAATGTTCTGGATTGTCAGGACGCAGCAGTAATAAAAGAATTTACCGATGAACTTCGCGGTATTTTAAATCGAATTATCGGCATTCTTAAATTCTTTAAAGAAATGAAAGTAATAATGCCCAATTCACTTAAAGAGTTTATGAAAGCTTATTCAGATAAAGTAAAAGATATTGGTTTGCTTGTTGAATATCTGAACATAATTACGGAGCAAAATTTAATTTAAATTGAATAGATCGAGCCACATAATCGAAAAGGTGTTTTTTGAGGTGAACACTTCTAAACTTGAAATAGCTCATTCCATAAAAAACAACATTAGTGAGTTTTTAAAAAATGAACTGTTTCCCAGGCTTGAATTACTGTTTGAAGAATATAAGCAGCAGGAAACAATTGTTCGGTTTGATGGAATAAATATCAATTTATCGCTGGATAACTGGAAAGATTTTAATGGGTTTAAGTATGAAATTGGGAAACAGCTTGAGGATAAAATAAGTATTCAGATTAAGTCCGACTTGGAAAAATTAAAGTTTAAACCAATTAATTCTGAGGCAGATAAACCGGATATTCAAAAAATTTCATTCACTAAAAATTACGAAGCTACATTTCTCCATTTTCTTGAAAACGGTTGCCTGCCCTGGTTTGGAAAGGAGGAGCATATTTATGAGTTTTCTACACCGGACAACTGGAATAAAAGTTTGGAGAACCCAGTTTTTGTTGATAAACTAAAAGAGTTGTTTGGTGCTAAAAATGAAGCAGTTGCACGTTTTATTAATCAGTTCGAGAATGAATTGCTTGTAGCTTTTTTGTTGAAAATAAATTCAAAATTAAAAGGTAATACTGCACAAATTTTGGATTTATTGGGAAAAGCGGGGTTCAAAATAAAATACCTTTTTTTGAAACTGTTAATTAAGATTTCGGTTTCGGGCAATATAAATTCAATAGAGAATTCGTTGCAAGTTTTTTTTCATGAAATAGTACAATTAAAAATCGCCTTTGTCGATAAAACTGAATTCAACAATAGTATTGGAATTGTAAAATTCCTTCAAAAAATTATACCTGAAACCATGGTAGGCAGTTCCCGGTTTTTTGAAATAATTAAAAAGTTGAATGTTGAAAATTCATCAGGTAAAGAGTTGATTTCTTCATTGTCGGAAATGGAAAAACTTTTAAATACAGAAACTTTATTGGATGAACCCGAATTGGCTCAAAAAGAAAAAGAACTTCTGTTTTTAGAAAAAGGAAGTTACGAAATTGCGGTTCAAAATGCTGGTTTAATACTGCTGCACCCTTTTTTTAAATCATTTTTTTTTGAAATTGGTATTGTGGATAAACAAGGCGATTTTGTAAAAGAGAAGTTGGACCTTGCCGTTCAATCGTTACATTTTATCGCTACCGGAAACGAAAATGTATTCGAAGGAAACCTGGTTTTCGAGAAATTTCTTTGTGGAGTTCCCTTAAAAATGCCTATTCAAAAAGAGAGTTTGCTAACTGACGTAATTAAAGCAGAAGTTGCGGTTTTGATGAAAGAGGTGATTAAACACTGGCCGGCATTAAAAAACAGTTCACCCAACGATTTACGACAAATGTTTATTCAACGCGATGGGAAAATTATTCAAAAGGAGGATAAATACAAACTAATAGTTGAACGCAAAGCGCAGGATGTTTTGCTGGAAAAACTTAGCTGGAACATTTCAATGGTGAAATTACCGTGGAAGAAGGAATTACTAATTGTGGAATGGTAAGTTATGAAAACAAAAATAGACAAATTACAATAACATGAAACATCCAGTTCAAAAATTCAAGAAAACGTCGAATTCTAATTTTAAGAATGAAAGTAGAAATAATTCATTTTTTCAGAAAGAGGATGAAAGCACTTTTTTTCCTAAAGGAATTCGTGCAGATAACGAAAACTTTTTTCAGACCAATCAAGATGGAGGAGAAAAGAAGAATAAAACAGGTATGCCTGATAATTTAAAATCAAGTATCGAGAATTTGTCAGGCGTAGATATGTCCGATGTAAATGTTCATCATAATTCTTCTCAGCCTGTTCAACTTGACTCGCTTGCATATACTCAAGGAACTAATATCTTTATTGGACCTGGACAGGAGAAGCATTTGCCTCATGAAGCGTGGCACGTTGTACAACAAAAGCAAGGACGGGTAAATGCTACCTCGAAGATGGATGATAAATATATTAATGATGACGTATCGCTTGAAAATGAAGCAACTAAAATGGGAAAGGAAGCTGTGTCTGCCAATGTGCTGTCTGCTAAAACTGTTACTAAAAAGAGAGTTCTTCATTCAAAAAATATTCAGAGAATGGGAATTGTTCAAAGAGCTCCAATCCCCTCGGGTGCAATTATTTTAGATGTAAATGCTGCTACAGAAACCGTTCTCCAAAAATTAATTGCAACCGCAAGGGCTACAAGCCGTCAGTATAGTACTGTAAATTGGAGAAACATGTTTTTAGGTGTGATTAACCAGCAGATAACAGGAAGAAGGTTAGGTACTATTTCTCATGCTTGGCGCGATAATGATGGTTTGGACGCCAGTTGGACAGTAACCATGAGTTTTGACCAAACTGGAGCAAGGAGAACACCACGAGCCTCAGAAAGGAGGAATGTCACCAATAGTGCTGGTGGTAGTTCGACAAATAGTTTAGGCAGTAGCCAAAGCAATACAACGGGATCCAGTATTTCAGCTACTGGGGGGTCAAACCAGTCTGTGGGTGTAGAGGCAGGACCTGTCAGTGCAAGTCAGGGAAGTAGTAGGAGTGGTACAGTTGGACTAAATGATTCGAGTACTACCGGTAGTAGTGGAGCCTCTGGCGGTGGAATGACTTCAGGTGCTTCATCTGCTAGTGCAGAACAAATAAATAGATTTATTGCAAATCTTAGGGTAAATATAGATTGTACCGCAGAGGCTGCATATAGTAATTGGGATATTATAAACCCGGTGAAATGGGGAGCTCATCTTGCTGGACGACAACATCGTAATTATACTTTTAATATCGGAACCCTAACTTATGATTTGCCAAATTATAATGAGTAAGTTCTTGTTCCTCTCAGGATTAATTAGTGTTTGTCCATAAAGTCCGACTTCTTTCCCGACATTTGGGACAGGCTGTTACGCTTGTCAGAAAAACAGTTATTTACAAGAGTAAACTCCTTTATTTTCTGACTTCGCAAGCCTCGAATTCGAACCTTCTGAATAAAACACCGACTTTATAGACAGGCTCTAATTATATTCTTGAGTTAGTTTAAGTTTTAAAATAAAATAACAAAACACCTCGTATTAAAACCAATGAAAATGGAAGATGATAAAATTATAAATTTTGATGGATTATTATTCTTAAACGAACTTGAAAATAGATTTAAATCAAAGAATATTAATGGTGTAATAGAATTAGCGAAAAATAGGTTTCCAATAGGGAACAATATTAAAATGAATAACAGTTGGGGAGATGAACCTATTTTTGTTATTGAAAGAGTTTCAATATCACATATATATACGAGAGAAATTTTATTGGATATTGGTGACATAAATGCTGATTCAGTAATAAGGAGCTTAAATTTGTCTTATTTGGATAATCCATTTCAAATTGATTTATATGGTAGTTTAGTTGATTATAGTATTAAGTCAACTTTAGATTGACAGGTTCGCCTTCCCCCCAATAGTCCAAAAATACAATTCACTCCATTGGATTGAGTTAAATTTTTATTTTACTAATTATGATGTATATGAGCAACCCAAAAGTACTATTCTTTCTCAACGATGTAATTCAATCCCGGCTTGAAACTGAAATAAAAGGGAATAAAAGCGATTTTTTTGAAATAAAAGCGAAAGATTTGGATGATTCCAAACTGTCGGGATTTATAAAGAAAAATAAGCTTTCCCATCCCGAAATAGTTACGCTTCTTTTGGCTTTGATCCCTCATATCGCACCCGAATTTATAAATTCCATTGTATATAATTATCTCCCCAATGGTGGCGATTTCCCTGAAATTGGAGGTGTAAAAGGCAAAAACCACCGCGGTATTTTACCCACGGGCGAAACGGTTTTGTACATCCTCGCCGGAAAAGATATTGAGAAAAGAATTGAAGTGTCGAAACTTTTTGATGAAAATCATCTGTTTGCCCGAAAAAATGTATTGTATCTGGAGCTGGTGAACACCGGCGAACCAAAAATGAGTGGGCGTTTAATCCTCGATGATGAATACGTTGATTTGTTTACTATTGGAAAAATTTCAAAACCAAAGATGAACAGCGATTTTCCGGCGCAGTTAATTACAACTGAACTGGTATGGGAAGATTTGGTCCTTCAACAAAAAACACTCTCCGAAATTAAAGAGATTGAAACATGGTTGAAATACAACGAAAAATTGTTGATCGCCTGGAAAATGCACGGAAAAATTAAACCGGGTTACCGGGTGCTTTTTCATGGCCCGCCAGGAACAGGAAAAACAATGACAGCCAGCCTGCTGGGAAAATATACCAAGCGGGATGTATTCCGAATCGATCTTTCAATGGTGGTTTCGAAATACATTGGCGAAACCGAAAAAAACCTTTCAAAACTGTTCGACAAAGCAGCTAATAAAGACTGGATACTTTTTTTCGATGAGGCCGATTCTATTTTCGGCAAACGTACCAATGTTCGCGATGCCCACGACAAATATGCCAACCAGGAAGTGTCGTACCTTCTTCAACGAATTGAAATGCACCCGGGATTAGTTATTTTGGCTTCTAACATGAAATCGAACATCGACCCTTCATTCACCCGCCGTTTCAATACCATTATTGAGTTTGAAAACCCGGGCGTTCGCGAACGACAGAAACTCTGGGAAAATTACCTGCCCCAAAAAGTTCAACTCGAAAAAGATATTTCGTTAAACGAAGTGTCTAAACAATTCGAATTAACAGGGGCGAACATTGTTAACATTATTCAATATGCCGGCTTGCAAACCCTGGCAAAAAATTCGGAAACTATTTCCCGCAACGATTTAATGAAAGGGATTCAAAAAGAATATTTTAAGGAGGGTAAAATGATGCGGCGGGAATGAAAAATCAAAAATAATTGCGAAATGGAGAACCAAAAATTGACCGGCTATATTAATGTAACAAAAACTTTTTTGTTGATTAATATTTTTTTGATGTGTGTGTTTTTTGTTTCGGGGCAAACTCAAATCGAGCAAGATCAAGCAGGCAAGGCTATTACGAAGCAGGTGGATCCAAATATAAGCAAACAGTTACTACAACCTGTTCAACGGCTTGTTATTCCTCAAAATCTAAAACTTATTCAAACCATTGAAGTGCCGCCCCTGATAGGCAGAAATTATGATTTTAATGAAATAGCTACTTTTCTCGATAGAATTGGTTTGAAATTGGGCAGGGTTTTGCCGATTGTCAACAATAAAAATGTTGGTTTGGTAATTACCGAGAATCCTACAGCAGGAACACGGGTAAATCCACAAACTGCTATTAATTTAACGTATGGAATTGAGGCAGCACCAGAAGTTGTTATTGTACCACAGTACATCGGATTAACGTTAGAACGGGCTGTTGGTAGAATGCCAAACGATCGCTTGTCTCCCGGGAATATACGGGAAGTAAATTCCAATGAACCTCCGGGAATTGTGATAAACCAGTTTCCAGAGGCGGATATGCAAGTAGATCCGGGTACAGAAGTGGCCCTTGATATTTCTATTGGTCCATCCGAAATTATTATGGTTGCAGTTCCGCGCCTGATCGGGTTTTCGCTTGA
>JAKIST010000201.1 GCA_021648495.1 Draconibacterium sp. | reverse complement strand
ACCTATGGAAGAATTTATTTCAGCATCTTGATTTCAAACAGCAGATTCAGAAATGAATTCTCATGAGGGGATCGCTTTGCCGTGAAAGACGGACCCGAAATATGATGCTTGACTTGACATTAGTGTCCGGTAAAAGTTTTGAGATTGCTTCGTTACATTACCAATGATAGATTTCCCCAGGACTTCGACTTTCCCAAGTCGAAGAAAATATGTCCATTCTAAAAAATGGGTGGTGACTCGCAGTGAAGCAGTCTGTTTCAATATCCTCATCTTTACCGGACAACAATGAAAACTAATAATTAAAACGGTCAGGTTATTTCATTACAATCCCTTAGACAATTAGGGGAAACCTCATCATTGAATTAAATTGCTCAACTTCGTGTTTCCGTATTCGAAATAACAATCCTTATTAATTTTCCAATAATTGCATAAAAAACTATTTTTGAATACAACAGCACTTTAGTATCTTTCGAAACAATTTGCAACTCAAATTGATATAAAATGATAAAAATTGATTTTCAAGTTAAACAAGAAACCCTAAAGAAGAAACTGGATTTATTCTGGGAACTTTCAGGTGAAAAGATAAAACTGATAGACAATAAATACGACACTACAAAAGGTTCGCCCGTGTTTACGGTTAATGGGAAATACTCTACCCGCGGATGGACAGAGTGGACACAGGGTTTTCAGTTCGGTTCTGCTATTCTCCAATTCGATGCTACCGGTGATAAATATTTTCTTGAATCGGGGAAAAAAGCCACACTCGAAAAAATGGCTCCACATATTAGTCACATTGGGGTTCACGACCATGGTTTTAACAATTTAAGTACTTATGGAAATTTGCTGCGATTAATGAACGAAGGGAAAATTCAGTTCAATGAATGGGAAAAGAATTTTTATGAATTAGCAATAAAAATCTCAGGGGCAGTGCAAGCCAGCCGCTGGACAACAATTAAAGACGGTGGTTTTATCTACTCATTTAACGGGCCACATTCATTGTTTGTTGATACCATTCGTTCGTGCCGGATTTTAATGACAAGCCATAAATTAGGTCATGTTTTTCAAAGTGAAGGCGATGTGAGAATTTCACTTTTGGAGCGGGCAATTCAGCACATTTCAGCAACGGCAAAATATTCGATTTTTTATGGTGAAGGCCGCGACAGTTACGACCCCGAAGTCTCGGGGTGGGGACGCACAGCACACGAAAGTATTTTTAATACCAACGACGGCAATTTCCGCTGCCCCAACTCGCAACAAGGTTATACAGGATTTTCAACCTGGACACGCGGACTGGCATGGGCAATGACAGGTTTTGCCGAAGAGTTGGAACTCCTACAAACGCTATCTGATCATGAATTGGAACTGTCTGGAGGGAAAGTTGAAATAGAAAGAATAATGTTAAAAGCAGCGCAGGCAACTTGCGACTTTTATATCGAAAACACTCCCGTTGACGGAATTCCATATTGGGATACTGGCGCGCCAAATCTACATAAACTCGGTGACTACCTTTCTAAACCCGCTGACCCTTACAATGAATGGGAGCCAGTTGACAGTTCGGCGGCAGCAATTGGAGTTCAAGGATTGCTTCGTTTGGGTAAATATTTAATTGAAAAAGGAGAAAAAGAGGCCGGAGAAAAATATTGGCAAGCGGGTTTAACGGTGATGAATTCGCTTTTGGATTATCCATATTTGAGTACAGACCCAAAACATCAGGGATTAATTTTACACAGCATCTATCATCAACCAAACGGCTGGGACAATATTCCTGAAGGACAAAAAATTGCCTGCGGTGAATCTTCCATGTGGGGCGATTACCATGCACGCGAAGCTGCTTTATATTTGCAACGGATAATTAATAATGAAGTGTATTACACCTTTTTTGGATAGAAGCCTCTCCCTAACCCTCTCTAAAGGAGAGGGAATTAGAAAGAAGAAACGATTGGAAATTGAATTAAATAACTAACACCGTCCTTTAGGGCGGTGATAAGCAAGTAAAGAAGCAAAAGGATTTCTGGAAATTTTGTAATTAATAATTTCACAAAATTTCCAGAAATCCCGCCGACATCCGAACAAATAACAAATCACCGCCTTAAAAGACGGTGCAAAAAATAAAAAATGACAACTAAACTAAATGATTTCTCAAAACTTTGTGTACACACGTTAACAACAAAACCCTGGAATTTAAGGCAGTGCCTTGAAAATTACAGTTCCTCGGAAATTCATGGAATAACCATTTGGAGAAATGTGTTGGAAGGCCAAAACCTGAAAGAGTGCAAACAAATTTTGGATGACAATAATATGGTCGTGGTTTCGATTGCACGCGGAGGATTCTTTCCATCAATTCATAAAGAAAAAAGAAAAATTTCAATCGACGATAATCTTTTGGCAATTGAACAGGCCGCTGCAGTTGGAGCACCGGTAATTGTTTTGGTTTGTGGTGCCGAAGAAAAGCAATCGTTGGAAAAATCGCGCGAACAAATAAAAGAGGGAATCATAAAAATTCTACCCGAAGCAAAAGCCGCAGGTGTAAAATTGGCCATTGAACCACTGCATCCGATGTATGCCGGCGACCGTTCTGCAATTAACACACTGGCACAGGCAAATCAAATAGCAGAAGAAATTAACTCTGAATTTGTTGGTGTTGCCGTTGATGTTTACCATTTGTGGTGGGACGATAATCTTCAGCAAGAAATTATACGTTGTGGCAATAATGACAACTTACTTGCTTTCCACGTTTGCGACTGGAATGTCCCAACTACCGACTTTCTCAACGACAGAGGTTTAATGGGCGATGGTTGCATAAACATTTCTGAAATTCGAGGTTGGGTGGAAGAGGCTGGGTTCAATGGTTATAACGAAGTTGAAATTTTTTCAGACAAATATTGGGCAACAAATCAAAATGAGTATCTTGAGAAAATTAAAAATGCTTACCTAAAATATACCTAAATAAAATCTTTGACAGCAACTTGAAATTTTAAATTCGAAATTAAAATATGATTCACAAAGTAGGAATAATAATGAACGGCGTAACCGGACGCATGGGAACCAACCAACATTTGATGCGGTCGATTGTAGAAATTATCAAACAAGGCGGAGTACAAATTGGCCCTAGCGAATTTATCATGCCCGACCCAATTTTAGTTGGCAGAAATGAAGTCAAGCTAAAAAAACTGGCAGAAATGTCGGGGGTAAAAAAATGGACCACCGATTTAGATTCGGTAATTTCTGACCACAATTACCGAATATATTTTGATGCCCAAACTACTGGCCGACGTGCCGATGCAATAAAAAAAGCCGCCCGGTCGGGGAAACACGTTTATTGCGAAAAACCAATTGCTACCGATACAGCAACTGCCCTCGAACTTTACAAAGTTTGCGAAGAAGCGGGTGTGAAACACGGTGTTGTTCAAGATAAACTTTGGCTGCCTGGTTTGTTAAAATTGAAAAGATTGATTGATAATAATTTCTTTGGAAAAATCCTTTCCGTTCGTGGTGAATTTGGTTATTGGGTTTTCGAAGGGCACACTGTTCCTGCTCAACGACCAAGCTGGAATTACCGTAAAGAGGACGACGGTGGAATAATCAGCGATATGCTTTGCCACTGGCGCTACGTTTTAGATAATCTTTTTGGTGAAGTAAAAGGAGTTTTTTGTTTGGGTGCAACCCATATTCCCGAGCGAATAGATGAGCAAGGAAATGCCTACAAATGTACAGCCGACGATGCTGCATACGCAACTTTTGAGCTGGATGGCGGCGTTATTGCACATTTTAACTCATCGTGGGTAACACGAGTCCGCCGCGACGATTTACTTACTTTGCACATTGACGGAACCTTAGGTTCTGCCGTTGCCGGCTTGCGCGATTGTTGGACGCAAAATTACGGAAATACACCAAAACCTGTATGGAATCCTGATATTGCGAACCCAATCGATTTTTATGAAGGCTGGAGCAAAGTTCAGGAACAGGAAAATTTCGACAATGCGTTTAAAGTTCAATGGGAGTTGTTTCTGAAACATGTGGTTAAAAACGACCCTTTTCCGTGGGATTTACTGGAAGGTGCAAAAGGCGTTCAACTGGCTG
Source organism: Draconibacterium sp. (assembly GCA_021648495.1). GTDB lineage: Bacteria > Bacteroidota > Bacteroidia > Bacteroidales > Prolixibacteraceae > Draconibacterium. The sequence continues at coordinate 4,166 of JAKIST010000201.1, read as the reverse complement.
AAAAGGGTTTAGAAAGTTGGGCGAAAAAAACTTGGGTGGAAATACCAGAAATCCAACAAACAGATTCTAATAGTAAGAGAAGAAGGGGTAGAAAGTGAACAGTTTTCAGTTGGCAGTCGCAGTATTCAGAAAAGTTCCAAATAAATTATGATTTCAACGAAGGAGAAATCTTTTTCAAAAAAAAACAAAAAATGGATTCAATGACGCACATAGTTTTTTTAGCCCTGAAAGAGCAGTAGCAAAAAGCACAGGGCAACGCCCTGTGTTAAAAGTCAAATTCGAACCTTGCCCCACGATCTGGCGTTGAAAAAAGAGAAAAACATTCCGTGGGGCAATAATTGGTAACGTAACTTAAAATACATTTTTTGTAAAAAAGATACAAAGCAAAATGAATCAAAACAATAAGTTCCCCCCGGGGGGATTTAGCGGGCTTCCCTCCGCACTAATAACAGGAGGCTCCCGCGGGATCGGACTTGGAATTGCAAAAGAACTCGCAAAAGCAGGTTTCAATCTCGCAATTAATGGTGTCCGCAACCGGGAATCAGTTCAAGCTGTTTTGAATGAACTGAAAGAATTTGGGATTGAAATAATTTACGTCCAGGGTGATATTTCAAAGAAGGAGGATCGCGAAAAAATACTTCAATCTGTAACTTCAGAATTTGGCCAGCTAAATGTGTTGGTTAACAATGCCGGGATTGCACCCAAAGAACGAAAAGATATTTTAGAAGCTTCTGAAGAAAGTTTTGATCATATTTTGGATATTAACTTAAAAGGATCCTATTTTTTAACGCAGCTTTGCGCCAAGCACATGGTTGAGCAGAAAAAAGAAGCTCCCGGTTTTCATTGCTGTATCATTAATGTTTCATCGGTTTCGGCAACAGTTGCTTCGGTAAACCGGGGCGAATATTGCATTTCGAAAGCCGGGATTGCCATGGCAACAAAATTATGGGCAGCACGTTTAGGCGAATTCGATATCCCTGTTTACGAAATTCAACCCGGAATTATTAAAACAGATATGACAGCGGGTGTAATTGAAAAATACGACAAACTTTTTGACGCGGGATTAAGCATTCAAAAACGTTGGGGATTGCCCGAAGATGTCGGGAAAGTTGCGGCAGCAATGGCCACAGGAATGATGCCCTATTCAACCGGACAGGTAGTTTTGGTTGACGGAGGAATGACCGTTCGGCGCTTGTAATAAAATTAAGTATATTCATCCAGTTTCTGCATTACTAAATACGAATCAATGAAAAAGAAAAAACTAATTTGGAGACTTTGTATTATTGCCGTTTTAATTATTATTGTTTTCACATTTTCACCGCTGGTTGTTGCCAAAGGGAAAATTGAACCATTTTTATTTGGAATGCCTTACACACTGTGGGTAACCATTCTGCTAACCATAATCCTGGTTGGGATTACATTTATTGGCGGGAAAGTTTTACCTGATGAAGAGGAGGGCGGAGAATGATTACCTGGGTTATTATAATGTTTGCCGTTTTTATTGGATTATTGGTCCTGGCATCGGTAAAATCGTATAAAAAAAACAGGAGTTCGCAGGAGTTTATGTTAGCGGGTTCAAGCCTCGGGGTAATTTTGGGCTTCCTAACTTTTTCCGCGGCACTTTTCAGTGCTTTCACATTTCAGGGCATGCCCGACTTTTTCAGAAATCACGGAATTGGTGCCTGGATATTCCTTGCTTTCTCCGACGGTGTAATGGTATTTTTCATCCTTTGGTTTGGGCAAAAACTACGCAAAAAAGCGAGAGAGCAAGGATTTAAAGGAATGGCAGGTTTAATGGCCAATATTTACGGAACCCGCTGGGCTGGTTATGCACTTTTCCTGAGTTCATTCCTTTTTCTTATTCCTTACGCTGCCATACAAATCCGTGGCATTTCCGTATTTTTTGATGCTGCCTTCCCACAATTTCTGCCCAAATGGGGCTGGTCGCTTATTTTGGTTGTAACAATGATTTTGTATGCTGAAGTTGGCGGTTTTAAAGCGATGGTTTACAGCGATGCCATTCAAGGAACAATTTTGCTCATTGTGTTGTGGCTCATTGGTACAACCTGCATTGTAAAACTGGGAGGAGTAAAAAGTATGTTCGAACAGGTTCAAACTGCCAATGCTGCGTTGCTTTCATGTCCTGGGCCAAAAGGATTGTTTACCTGGCAGTTTCTGCTGGGCAGTATGATTGCAGTGGTTATGATTCCGGTCAGTCAACCCCAGCTTGCCACTCGATTGGTAGTGATGAAAAACTTAAAATCGATGAAAAGAATGGCTTTTGCGGTGGGCACTTTTGCTATTCTCGTAATTTCGGCAACAATATTTATTGGAATGTACGGATCGGTAAAATACCCCGATGCAACGGCGCAGGAGTTCTGGTCAAAAGCATTGTTGTACGATCAGGCTGCACCAGTTGCCGGGCTTGCCATTGTCGGGCTTTTCGCAGCATGTTTGTCAACAACAAATTCGCAAATTTTTGCCCTCGGTAACGAATTAAGATCGCTGCTTCCGGGAAATGAAAAAACGGCAATGCAAATAACAAAAATTTTCCTGTTTGTTTTTTCGGTCCTGGTAATGATTTTTGCTTCGCTAATGGGCGATCAAATTGCTTTGCTGGCGCGAGTTAGCTTCACCGGAACATCACTTTTTGCACCGGTAGTTTTAGCTGCCGTTGCCATGAAAAGCAGACCGGGAAAAGAACTTATTGTAATTTCAATGATTGCCCTTCTCGCTTTTATTGGGTCGCAGGCCGGATTAATACCCTCTAAAATTGGAGTAATTCAACTGGATATTTTATTGTATATTTTTATTTCAGGGTCAACGCTTCTTTCAGTTGTAATCCGTACTCAAATAGCAAAATCAATTCCTGCAACGTAGAAAAAAAACTTCAAAATATTTTCTATGAATTGGTATTCTTTCCAGAATGTATGAAGCATCCAGACAGGAACTACTTTTGATAATTGTTTGGGCGATTTGTGGTTTTGGAAATTATTGGGCGAGAAAATAGGGCGACGCGAATTCTCACAAAGTGATCTCTACGAGGCAATTCGCGTGTTATTATACCAATTTAACCGAATAGTGTCGCATATTCAACAATAATCACTTCTATTTCTTGTGAAAATATTTTTTCACAACATTCAGCCCAAGACCCGTACCTTGAATATTGAGCACATTCGAACCTCGAAAAAATCTTGCAAAAAGATGCTTTTGTTCACTTTGAGGAATACCGACTCCCTCGTCTTTTATCTTTACAACCAACTGATTATCAATAATATTTACAGTACATTCAATCTTGGCTCCTTCTTTTGAATATTTGATGGAGTTAGAAAAAAGATTGAGTAAAATATGATTTAACAATTTTTTATCTAAGAATATTTGTTGGTCTTTTTTTGGAAAATGCTTTTCAATATATTGTCCTTTTTTGAGTAAGCCTTCATTCATTTCTATAAATTCTTGGCAAAATTCAAGCAACATAAATTCAGTAGGCAGATATTTTACTTTTCCTTCTTCCAGTTGGGTAAGCGATAAAAAATCTTCCAAAACTTCTGTCAAATGTTTTACTGCATACTTCACCTTTCCAAAATGTTTCTCTGTTTTTTCTAAATCCCCACTTTCAATATATTTTTCCACCAAAGTAGTTGAAGACAAGATGGTACTCAACGGTGTCCTAAATTCATGCGAAGCTACGGAGACAAATCTCAATTTCAAATCATTTAATTCCTTCTCTTTATCTAATGCTTTTCTTGTTTCAAATTCACTATTTCGTAGTGCCTTTTCTATTTTCTTGCGCTCCAATATTTCGCTTTCGAGTTGCTCATTACTTTTCAATAATTTCTTGACTACTTCCGACAAGTCCTTTGTTTTCAACAGGATTTTCTCTTCCAGTTGTCTATTCAATTCTATAATTTCTTCTTGATTTTTTTTGCGAAGTGTCAGGTCATGAATGATTCCGACATAGTACCTTTCATTCATTATAAAAAATTCGCTAACACTTAAATGACATGGAAAAAGCGTCCCATCTTTTCGTTTGGCAACTACACCTCTCGCCATTCCAATCAATCTTTTCTCTCCAGTAGTTTTATAATTTTTGATGTAACTATCATGCAATTCATGATGAGGTGATGGCATCAAAATATTAATATTCTCTCCCAACAATTGCTCTT
>JAKIST010000200.1 GCA_021648495.1 Draconibacterium sp. | reverse complement strand
ACGGGATTAATCTGGACAAATACCCCTGTTTTCCACGAAGATGAAATTTTCCTGACAATGGGATATAATTACCCTGCAGTAATGTTAAAAATGGATTCAACCGGGACTTCTGTTTCCGAAAAATTTACAGATCATACTTTCGACAACCATCATCACGGCGTAATTTATTACGATGGTTATTTGTACGGTTCGAATTGGGAAAACAACAGACGTGGAAAATGGGTTTGTATGAAATGGGACACCGGCGAAATAAAATATGTAGAAAGTTGGGATACAAAAGGGAATATAATAATGGCCGACGGACTTTTATACTGTTACAACGAAAAAGGCAATGTTGGGTTGGTAAAACCCGATCCTAATGGGTTTGATGTAATTAGCCAATTTAAAATAACGGAAGGTGCCGGTCCACATTGGGCGCACCCGTTTATCGCCGATGGAAAATTGTTGGTTCGCCACGGAGATGTGTTGCTGGTTTATGATATTGCTAAATAGTCTTTTTGATTGTAAAGATGCAATGCATTGCGTCTCTATGTAACAAAGCGCGATAACGTATGAAAATAATGATAACCATATTTTTCTTTTTGATTTCAACAACCCTTTTCGCCCAAAACATAGTGGAGTTCCGTGGTACTAACCGCTCTGGTCAATACAACGAAACAGGACTGCTTAAACAGTGGTCCAAATCCGGTCCCAAATTGCTCCTGAAAATAGAGGGTGTTGGGAAAGGCTATTCGCAACCTATTTATGTGGATGGCAAAATCTTTATTTCAGGAATAAAAGAAGATACAACCGATATTCTTTCAGCCTACAATTTAAAAGGCGAAATGCTTTGGGAAACTCCTTACGGACGGTCGTGGACTGCTTCGTATATCGACAGCCGGAGTACCCCAACTTTCGAAAATGGAAACTTGTATGTAGCAAGTGGAACAGGGCAGATGAATTGCATCGATGCCAAATCGGGGGAAGTAATATGGCATGTAGATGCCAGCAAAAAATACCATGGCGAAATTTTTAAACATGGCGATGCAGAGTGTCCGCTGGTGATTAAAAATGCAGTACTCTACACAACTGGAGGCGAAGAAAATACAATGGTAGCACTCAGCAAAACAGATGGCTCGCTGGTTTGGAAAGCAAAAAGTTTGGGTGGCGCAAAATCCTATGCTTCCCCGGTTTTAATTCATTACAAAGGGAAAGATATCATTCTTGCCCAAACTTCCGAAAACCTAATCGCGATTAATGCGGATAATGGTGAAATTATTTGGAGTTACGATTTGAAACAATATCATAAACACAAATTGGGAGTGGGAGCACAAACAAATCCACCGTTGTTTTTTAATAACGAAATTTTTGTTGCCAGTGGCTACGAACATCCCGGAATTATGCTCTCTCTTTCTGATGACGGGAAATCCGTTCAGCTTAAATGGCTAAATTATACCATCGACACGCATCATGGTGGCGTGGTTTTGGTCGATGGGAATATTTATGGATCTACCTGGGACAACAACGCCCACGGAAAATGGGCAAGTGTAAACTGGGAAACCGGAAAAACCAATTGGGAAACTGCCTGGAAAAATAAAGGTTCTATTATTTCTGCCGACGGTTTGCTTTATTTGTTTGAAGAAAAAAGGGGAAATGTTGCATTGCTTGAACCGTCAACTGATAGTTTGAAAATAATAAGTACTTATAAAATTGAATTTGGAACTGGTCCATATTGGGCGCACCCTTCTATTTACGACGGGAAATTTTTTATTCGCCACGGCGATTTTTTAATGATTTATAATATCAAAGATGATTAAATTTTGAGAATTAAGTGATGAAATTATATGTAGGTCGTTATTCCGAACTTGTTTCGGAATCTCTGGCTTTGAAAAGATGCTGAAATAAATTCTTCCATAGGAATCGCTTCACGGAGCATGACGTTACAATCTCTTAGTGTCCTCACTACTAAATACTCGTTACTAAAGTATGACAAAACGGATCATAAATATCATTCTAATAGCAATTGGCCTCATTGGCTTTGTTTTTCTTTTTTGGTGGTTGAATGTCGATCCCACCAACGATTTTACAGTAAATTTGGAGGGTGCTGACAATCGAGGGAAAGGAAATGCAGTTGTTCAAGAGGTAAATATTGGCGAACATTTCGAAAAATTCAGTTCCGATTATACAGAGCTCAACGAAACTTGGCCCCGGTTTCGTGGAAGCGATTTTGATAATATCTCGAAGTCTCCCATTAAATTAATTGAAAAATTTCCTGAAAGTGGGCCAAAAATTTTATGGTCGATTGAGTTGGGCGAAGGTCATGCGGGGGCAGCAATTTATAAAGGATTAGCTTATATTTTAGATTACGACGAAACAGAACGGGCCGACAAATTGCGCTGTTTTTCGTTGGTTGATGGTGTTGAACAGTGGAGCCGTGGATACAATGTGGCAGTAAAACGTAACCATGGAATGTCGCGGACAATTCCTGCTGTTACCGATGATTATATTGTTACAATCGGTCCGAAATGCCACGTGATGTGCCTCGATCGCAAAACTGGCGATTTCCGCTGGGGGGTGGATATTGTAAAAGAATATCGAAACGAAATACCTTTTTGGTACACGGGGCAATGTCCGTTAGTAGATAATAATGTGGCAATTCTTGCTACCGGCGGAAGTGCATTAATTATTGCTGTTGATTGTAAAACCGGCGAAAAACTGTGGGAAACGCCAAATCCTAACGCTTGGAAAATGTCACATTCTTCAATTATACCTTTTACTTTTGGCGGGCGTAAAATGTACGTTTACAGTGCAATTGGTGGTTTGGTTGGCGTGGCAGCCGATGGCGAAAATGCTGGCTCAATCCTTTGGGAAACCTCGGCATGGAACCACACGGTAGTTGCCCCATCTCCCGTTTGTATGCCCGATGGTAAAATATTTATGACAGCCGGTTACGGAGCAGGAAGTATGATGTTGCAGCTTTCAGAAAATGAAGGGAATTTTACAATTGAAACCATTGATGAATATAAACCGAAAGATGGTTTGGCTTGCGAACAACAAACTGCCATATATTGGAAGGGGCATCTTTTCGGAATTATGCCAAAAGATGGTGGAACCATGCGGACCCAATTTATTTGTGTCGATCCTTCCGACACTAAAAAAGTGGTTTGGGCAAGTGGTAAAGAGGCCCGTTTTGGTTTGGGACCATATTTTATGGCCGACAATAAATTTTTTATTTTGGATGACGACGGAACCTTAACAATTGCACGTCCAAGTATCAAAAAGTATATCCAATTAGAACAGGTAAAAGTATTTGCTGATGGTCACGATGCCTGGGCGCCTTTTGCCCTGGCCGATGGATATTTGTTATTGCGCGATTCGAAAACAATGGTTTGTATCGACTTAAATATTTAAAAAAACACAATAGACATTATTATAATTAAAATCGTATGTCAAAATTTATCTTTTCCCGATTCCCTTCGTTATTTTTATTTTCCGTAGCTATGGCTACTCAAAAGAAAAATGCCTTGGGAATCGAAAAAATCTTAAATCCAGCCTATATACTATTTTAATCATAATAAAGTCTATTGAATGAGGCTGTCTCAAAAAAAACAAGAGAATTGTCGTCATCCTGAACTTGTTTCAGGATCTGCTTTTTTTAGACCCTGAATCCGGCTGACGGAGTGCGTTGGGTTAAAATGGAAAAAATATTTTTTCGCCCTGAATGGGCAGGTCAATTTTTAGTATGCTGCCCTTTCAGGACGCGTGCAGATACTGAATTAACCTACCGTTTCACAGCGTTTGGTTTTAGGTACAACAGCCGACAATTATTTAATTTAAACCTAAAACAATGCGGGTATTATTTACGGTAGTTTTTACGGCGATTCTGTTTTTTTCAACGATGGCAGAAAATAAAATCAGTAAAAAAGAGAAGGCTGAAATCAATAATTTGTTAGACAAACAGCTTGCGGCCTGGAATGCAGGTAACCTCGAAAAGTTTATGGAAACTTACCGGAAATCGGACAAGTTGGTTTTTGTTGGTTCGCGTGGCCCAACTTATGGTTGGCAAGCAACTTTAGATAATTATAAAAAAGGTTATCCCGATAAAAATGCTATGGGAGAACTGAAGTTTACCATTTTTGATATTTCGAAGATTGACAAAAAAACCGTTTTTGTAATCGGAAAATTTGAACTCGTTCGCGAAATGGGAGATTTAAGTGGGTATTTTACTTTGGCAATTCAAAAAATTAAAAATGAATGGTTGATTGTTAGCGATCATTCCAGTTCTGAAGGTTGACAAAAGTAAAACTGATAAACTGCTGGTTTTTACCGGTTGACTTTGGTTTGCCCGGTGAATAGTGATAAATAGTAAAATATTAAAACTGTTAATCTATTGAACCGTTTACTATTTTCATTAGTGTCAGGTAAAAGTTTTGGGATTGCTTCGTTACACTCGCAATGACGGGCATTTCAGATATTATTTATTTGGGAGGGGCTTGGTTGGCGAAGCCGCCAACCAAGCCCCTCCCAAATCATAAAAACTTTAGTTTTAGGTCATTGCGGACGCAGTAAAGCAATCTGTTTAAATATTCTCATCTTTACCGTATAACAATTTACTCTTTTCTGAAAACAATTTTTATTTCTATTTCTGATTCAACAGAAACTCCATTTTTAATTTCAGGCTGCCATTTTGAACCGCCCAGTTGGCGCGGATTTGTAATCCGTGCGATTACATAATTTCAAAGGTATTTGTATTTTTGGAAGTAAAAAATGTTCAACACGGTGCAAAATATAGATGTTTCATGATCCAAATGGATCTTATTTTATCGAAAGTATCCTGTTTTCTTCCCTTCCAAAACCTTCAGGCTCAATAAGCTCTTCTGAAAACGAAATAACTGAAAATGCATTTTCATTTTTCGTTTCCACCATTGCTTTTAAATTAATGAAATGAATTCCGTTTTGTGAGACATAATTTCCGGCGTGGTTGTGCCTGTTTATCCACGCTTTTACACAATCGTATTGATTTAAAATAGATAAAACTTCTTCCGAATTCCAAAGCGAATGTATCTCAAAAGGCTGACGGTTGGCTGATAGCCTAAAAAGAAATTTTCAACTCTTGATTCGCATAAATCGTATTTTCTATAAATATTCGACCTCGCTGAGGTTGTTTTTATCTCAAATCTATCTTTGAGTCAGCTGATGAAAAACGTTTTCCAGGTTTTGTTGTTTTTCTTGCAGCGTTAAAAGGATAAGTTTATTTTCAACAGCAAACTGAAAAATTGCAGGCCGGATATCTTGTTTGTTATCGGATTCAATTTCCCAAATATTTCCCAATTGAGTAGCGTTTTTTATATTTTCAATCGAAAGTAATTGCTCCCGGTTAATAGTAGAGCTGAATTCGGCAACTACAACCTGGCTTCGGATAACACTTCCACTTTTAATATCTTCAATTCTGCCATCGGCAACAATTTCCCCTTTGTTAATAATAATCACCCGGTTGCAAATTGCCTCTACCTCCTGCATAATGTGCGACGAAAGCATCACCGTTTTTTCTTTGCTTATTTCGCGGATTAAAGTTCGGATTTCCTCTAATTGATTTGGATCCAAGCCAGTGGTCGGTTCGTCTAAAATTAAAACCGAAGGGTCGTGAATGAGTGCTTGTGCCAGTCCAACCCGCTGTCGGTAACCTTTCGAAAGCGCCCGTATTTTTTTGTGTTGTTCATCGCCCAGCCCGGTGAGTCCAACCATTTCTGCAACCCGTTGTTTTTTGTTTTTCAGCTTATAAAAACCCGCGGTAATTTCAAGAAATTCTTTTACGTAAAGGTCGGTGTAAAGCGGGTTTTGTTCAGGGAGATATCCAATACTCTTTCTAATTTCAATGTTTTCAGATGAAATTTTCTGATTATTGATGAATACTTCACCCAAATCAAAAGGTAAATATCCGGTGATTATTTTCATCATTGTTGACTTGCCCGCACCGTTTGGTCCCAAAAAACCGACCAATTCACCTTTTTTAATTTGAAAACTGACATTATTAAGTGCCTTTTGCTTTCCAAATAGTTTTGTTATGTTCTTAGTTTCTACTGTCATACATTTATAAACGAAAACAAAAATAGTCTATTCTTTTTATATTGAAAGCATTAGTTTAAATTTGCATTTAAGCAAAAAATAGTTTGATGAAAGATCGCAGTTTCAATTATATAAAAGATTTAACACGGTACGAAAGGCAAAAGACGTGGAAAGTAAACATTGGTGATGTCCCGGTTGGTGGAGATAATCCCATACGAATTCAAACGATGACCGATACCAGTTCGAAAGATACGGAAGCAACAATTGAACAATTGGTCCGGGTGATTAAGGCTGGTTCCGATTATGTCAGGGTTACAGTGAAGGGGATGTTGGATGCCGAAAACCTAAGAAATATAAAAAAGGAATTAGTTGCCCGAGGTTATAATACGCCGCTAATTGGAGATATACATTTTAGCCCAAAATTGGCAGAAATTGCCGCAAAAAGTATTTCTAAAGTTCGTATAAACCCGGGGAATTTTTATGACAAAAGAGCTAAATTCAAAAATAAAATATATTCTGACGACGAGTATAAAGCCGAGTTAATAAAAATAGAGGAACAATTTGTCCCGTTTCTAAAATTGCTAAAAAAAACCAATACAGCCCTTCGAATTGGTGCAAACCATGGTTCTCTTTCCGATAGGGTGATGAACCGTTTTGGTGACACACCAACTGGAATTTCCGAGTCGGTGATGGAATTCCTGCGTATTTGTAAAAACCAGGATTTTAATAATGTCGTGGTATCCATCAAATCGAGCAATACACGTGTAATGGTTTATGCTGTTCGCTTGCTGAATTACAAAATGCGATTGGAAAACATGAAATATCCATTTCATTTGGGTGTTACGGAAGCTGGTGAAGGCGAAGATGGGCGTATTAAATCGGCTGTTGGAATTGGAGCTTTGCTTGGCGATGGAATTGGTGACACGGTCCGTGTTTCGTTAACAGAAAAACCTGTGAAGGAGATTCCAATAGCTCTAAAATTGGTAAATCATTTTAAGACCTATGAAAACCATGAGCCAATTTCGGCGCCGTTAATTGCACAAATTAATCCGTTCGAATATGAAAGACGTTCAACACGACCAGTATTAAATATGGGAGGTGAGCATCTTCCGGTTGTTGTGGCCGATTTAGGAGATCGCAGTTTGCGCGAAATGATCCCAATCCGTGGAAAATTAGTTCCCGATTACTTCCTTTCAGGGAATAAGATTTTGGACATTAATGCCGAAGAATATCCGATTATGTCGTTGGAAGAGTATTTATTTGAAAGCACACGCTGGGGGCGAATGAAATTTATCCGTACCAACAAAAAAGAGTTCGACCGTTTTATGGACATGAACCCTGAAATTATTACCAAAATGAAACAAACACGTAAAACGGTATTGATTCTTGAAAGTTTTAATAGAAATCCGATGGCTGAATTACGTGCGTTTTTTATGGCACTGGATACGCACATCTGGAGGGTGCCGGTGATTATCTATCGCAGATACGAAGAAGATAAATTAGAAGATCTTCAAATTAAATCCTCGGCTGATTTAGGAGGTTTGTTTTTAGATGGTTATGGCGATGGAATTTGTATCTCTAACGATAGTGACAATATTACATTTACCGAATTAAAAGATTTAGGGTTTGGAATTCTGCAAGCCAGCCGCATGCGCGTTTCAAAAACAGATTTTGTTTCGTGCCCGGGTTGTGGCCGTACTCTTTTCGACCTACACGACACAACATTAAAAATAAAAGAGCATTTTAAACATCTTGATCACCTAAAAATTGGTATTATGGGGTGTGTTGTAAACGGGCCCGGCGAAATGGGTGATGTGGATTATGGTTTTGTTGGAACCAGTAAGGATAAAGTGAGCCTGTATAAAGGGCTGAAGCCGGTGAAAAGACATATTCAACACGAAGATGCTGTGGAAGAACTGGAGCAGTTAATCCGCGAAAATGGAGACTGGAAAGATCCTACCGATTAAAGAAGATTTATTCAGAAAAACCTATTGAATTTTAAATTTGAGCCTGCTCCGAAAATCCGAAAGTCGATTATTGTTAGTCACCTCCCATTTTTTGTAATGTGCATAATGAGATGATGACAGTACCGGGAGCCGGACTTTCCCCAAAGGGGAATGCCTCTGGCGCCAAGTCCTACATATTTTCTTCGACTTTGGAAAGTCGAAGTCCTGGGAAATCTGTCATTGGTAAGCACAACCCATTCTCAAGTAATTGGTAAAATGTTTGTGGATTTTGAGTG
>JAKIST010000199.1 GCA_021648495.1 Draconibacterium sp. | reverse complement strand
TGTTATTTTGTGCGATAACAAGGCAAAAAACGTAGTCATAGCCAAAGCTATAGCGAGGATTTTTAACGCAGTTAGCGTGCAAAAGAACAAGCCAGAATGGTCATGTTATTTCGTAACAATGCCTTAGGTCGTAATTGTCGTGCAAAGTTGCATTTTTAAAGCTGCCCTGCAAAGGTTTCCTGACGGTTTTTAAAATATTTGCTACCATTTTTATTGATAGGAAAGACGACAATGCTATTTCTTTTACTTCGTTTGAATTAAAAGTAACAATTTTACTCATTTCGCTCAAAATTTGTTTTCTGGGAAGTATATTTTTTGCAGTGTTTATTGTGTCAACCAAAAGTTTGTTTTCATCTTCAACAAAACGGAAAATGGTGTTTTTGAATTTGTAAACCCATGCAAAATTTGAAGGTGTTTCAACGGCAATACTAAAACTGTGCCTATTTTCAGTTTTACATTGTATTAAATTTGAAACTTCTTCAGAAAGAAAAGACTCTTTCACCTGTATTTTTCCTCCATTCAATTCAAAATATTTCAGAAGCTCGATAAAAAAGCGGGAGATATTTATTTTATATTCCTGAAAAATAACCCCTTTTAAATGGTTGGTTTTTAGGAACGAAATGTTTTCCGGTATCTTTGTGTTTACGATCTTCGATTTTTCGTTGTATTCGTTTTTGAAAAAGAAATCAACAATTCCAACATTTGTTTTTACTCTTTTTGAATGAGGATATATTACTTTTTGAGCTTGTACAAGATGTGGGCTCGGTAAAAATAGTTTCTTCCATAATTGCCTGTTTTTAATTGATTTTGGAAGATTATAAAGGTGAAGAGGGAAAGTTTGGGTCAACTGAAAACTATCGCCACGGATTAATTCGTTTTCGAAAACAAGTAAAACCCTAAACCCGTTATTTAACTGTTCAATTTCTTCAGTAAGCTTGTTGATGCCGGGGTTAATATATACGAAATCAAATTTATGGTATTTATTAGGTTTTTTTTGTTAATCATACGTATATAACTTCGTTACGATAATTTACTGAAGTGGCTGCTTATTTTAACAACTCATAACACCCAATGTTTGCAGGAATTTGTATGTTTGTATTCCATTTTAAACGAATGCAAATTAAAGGAAAAATACCATTATTAATAGTTGCCGTGTTGGCGTGGATTGTTATTGTTTCGTCGTGTGCGAACCAGGGAATGCCAACTGGCGGACCACGAGATTCAATTCCCCCAATATTGGTGGAAACAACTCCGGAATACAAAGCCCTGAATTACCATGGCGATAAAGTTGAATTTACATTTAACGAATACATCATTCCCGACGCTGTGTCTGAATTGTTGGTGGTTTCGCCACCCTTAACAAAACGGCCTACCATTCGCACAAAAGGGAAATCATTAGTTGTTCAGTTTAATGAAGATTTATTGGACAGTACAACTTATTCGCTTGATTTTAAGAATTCGATTGCGGATAATAACGAGAAAAATTTGTATAAAAGTTTGCGTTTTTCATTTGCTACCGGCGATGTTTTCGATTCGTTGCGTGTTGCAGGAAGGTTGATGAACGCATTTAACCTGGAACCCGTTGAAGGTGGGTTGGTGTTGTTACAAAAGAATTTGAACGACTCTGCTTTTTTTAGGGTAAGGCCGAACTACATTGCAAAAACAGATGAAACCGGGCTTTTTATGATTGATAATATTGCGCCGGGCAAGTACAACATTTTTGCCTTGAACGATGCAAATAACGATTTACTTTATAACGAAGGTGCCGAAGAATTGGCATTTTTTGATACGCTAATTGTACCCTCGGCAGAATTTCATGAAGAGTTGGATACCTTGGTGAAAGGGGTGGATTCGCTGATGATTTTTGGGCATACCCATTTTCACCCCGACCCAATTTATCTGCGTCAATTTACGGAAGATATTTTCGACCAATTTGTTGATTCGTACAAACGGGAGACACGTTACAAATGCAGTTTTATTTTTAACGAACCGGTAAAAGATACCTTTGATGTAAAGTTGGTTGGGAACGAAACAAGCGATTGGTATAAAATGGAACCGAATGAAAAAATGGATTCGTTGGTTTTGTGGATTTCCGATACAACAGTTGCAAGTTTAGATACTTTGTTTATGGAGTTATCTTATTATCAGTTAGATTCTGCTGCTCAATTGTATGTTCAAAAAGATACCGTTGAAATGAATTTTTTGGATGTGGTTGTGGAGAAACCAAAGAAAAAGAAAAAGGCGAAAAATAACGAACCCGAAAAACCTGACCCAATTCAACAATTTAACTGGCTTGTAAATTTAAGTACTTCAGCTTTCGATTTAAATAAAAGTATTGCTTTAATTGCGCCTGAACCGGTTGGTTTTTTCGATAGTACCCGCGTGCTTCTGTATTTATCAGACGACACCTTAAAAACACCGCTGAATTATAGCTTTGAAAAAGATTCATCGGCGTGGAGACAATATCTTATTTCGTATAAATGGGAGCCGGAAACAAGTTATATACTGGAGATTGATTCGGCAGCTTGTGTGAATATTTATGGAATTACCAGCAAGCAGTTAAGTAAGAAATTTAAAACACGCGAAGAAGATTATTACGGAACGGTTATATTGAATGTAACGAGTGTTGAATGTCAAATGTTAGTGCAATTGCTAAAAAACAGCGATGATGAAACTGTTTTGGCACAGCAAACAATTGAGAAAGATGGCACCGTAACTTTTAATTATTTGGCACCCGATAAATATAAGGTTAAAGTTATTTACGACGAAAATGGGAATGGTAAATGGGATACGGGAAGTTTGCAGGATAAATACCAACCAGAAAAAGTGGCGTATGTAAATAAGGTTGTTAAAGTGCGTTCGAATTGGGAAGAAAAAATTAGTTGGGACATGAAATTGGATCTTACTTTCACAAAAAATATTAGAGATTTAGAGTTGGAAGAGCAACAACGAAAAGCGGCTGAAAAAAAGGCACTCGAAGAAAAAGAAAATCCACAACGACAGCAAATGCAGAACAACATGTTTCAAGGCGGCGGTGGCGGCGGTACCGGGGGATCGAATATAATTCGGCGATAATCCTGAAATATTTCATCAAAATTATTTACCTTTAAATTAAATCACATATAATATGGCAAGTGTAAAAGAGTTAAAAAAAGACGTTGATTTAGTGATGTCGCTAGCATTGAGCGATTGTTTTTATGTGTTGGAATACAATTCGAAAGTGGACGATAAAGCCGTAATGGAAATTGCCGCTGGAATAATTCAAAAACACCGTGAACTTAGAATTCGAATTAATCATGCAGATGGTAAGGACAATCCAAAATTGGTAAAGCAGTATTACAAAAAATTAGTGTCGGATTTGCTGGCCGGGGCAGATGCTGCGCTTGTAAAACTATCTGCCGAAGTTAAAAAGGTAACTTCATCGGATAACTAAATTGCGGGGAATTGTACGAGTCGCAGTTTTGAAACAAAAGAACCGTTCTCTTTAAAAAAGAACGGTTCTTTTGTTTCATCCAAAATTAGAATCAAGAGTACTAATAAATCAAGAAAATTATTGTTGTAATATTTGTGCCAGCAGAAAAATATACCCACCCAGGATTTCTGGAACAATATTTTCTGGGCATTATTGATTGTTAATTTACACTGGCCGTGTTTATTAATTTGCTACCACATAAAAGATTCGTAATTTTGTAACGTTCATTCTTTGTAAATTAAATACTTCTAAAATGAGTGAGTTGGATATTCAGAACAAACAAAAAGCCAAAGACAGGCGAAATAATATAATCGTGATTGGTCTTTCCGTTGTTTTAGTTGCGGTAACTGTACTCTTTTTTATACAACGCAAAGAACACAATATAATCCTTAACGAAATTAGGGCAGAAAAAGATTCTATTCAATATCAATTAACCGAAATTGCAGCGGGTTACGATTCGTTAAGCACTGAAAATGATACCATTAACGAACAGCTTTTTGTTGCCCAGGCAAAAGTAAAGGATTTGCTGATTGAAGTTGAACAAACGAAAAAAGTGAGTTACAATAAAATCTCTGGTTACCAGAAACAAGTAACTACTTTGCGTGGGATTATGAAGAATTTTATTGTACAAATTGATTCTTTAAATGAAATAAATAAAGTTCTCAGGGCTGAAAACCTGGAGGTAAAAGAGCAATACAAACAGGTGGAATCTAAGAATGTTCAACTAAATCAGGAAAAGGAGAACCTGAAACAAAATCTGCAACGGGCATCAATGCTCGAAGTGCGGGAGTTGATAGCGGAACCTTTGAACAACAGAAGTAAAGTGACCAAATTTGCCAAACGGACAGAAAAAATTAGAATCTATTTTGTATTGGGTAAAAATGTGACGACTAAGCGGGGTGCAAAAAATATTTATGCCCGAATTATGCGTCCCGATCAGCTGTTAATGAGTAAATCGGCGGATAATTTATTTCAGTTTGAAGATTTGAAAATTCAATATTCGGCAATGCGCGAAGTAAATTATGAAGGCCAGGAATTGGCGGTCGCCATTTATTGGGACAACACCACCGAACCTCGGTTAATGGTAGGAATCTATACGGTTGACCTGTTTGCCGATGGAAATAATATCGGAACTACTACTTTTGAAATAAAGTAATTTTTATTATTATTTACTTTGAGAAACCTTTATTGTGTAGTTCTTTAATCATTTCCACGAAAGTGGGAATCTTATTTTATTAGTAAAGATTCCAGTATTTGCCGGAAAGACGTTTATATTTAGGGTTGATTAATACCATCATAAAAATTTTCCCTTCCACTTTTCAAATTCAGGAAAAACTTTTTCAACCTTCATTTTAGGACCATGACCGGGATAAATTTCTTCAATTCCCAAATCAAAAAGTTGCTGCCAGGTTTTTAACAACTTTTTAGGATCAACGGCAAAATGTGGAAAAATAATTCCATTTTTAATGTTGATGAAGGTGTCTCCTGAAATCAGTATAGCACCAATTAGAATCGATTGCGAACCATTTGTATGGCCTGGAGTAGAAATGATTTTTCCGTCAATTCCAAAATCATTTAAATCAAATTCACCCTCGTTTATTAAATCTGCTACAAAGGGTTTTGGCGATGCGTATTTTGGAAAAAATAATCTACCCATTTCAGCAATAAAACGAGTTTTAAAACTTATTCCTCTCGGAATTGGTGTAAAACCATTTTTAAGGTTTTCAAATTCATTTTTATGAACTAAAACTTTTGCCCCCGTGAGTTTTGCCAGCACTTTTAAATTCCCGGTGTGGTCGTAATGTGTGTGGGTTAAAACAATTAGTTTAATGTCGGAAGGTTTTAATTTGAATTGTTTAAACAGGTTTTTAAAACGTTGTAAATTCCCTTTTACACCCGTATCAACAAGAATTGAATAAGGGCCATTTACAAGTAGGATTGAGTTGGAATAACCGATTCGAACTGAAATTATTTTAAATGCCAACATTTTAGTTTTTCTCAAATTTGAAATGTCTAAGTTAGAAATGGTTTGCTCAGAAACAGACTTATTCGCATCTAAAATACTTTGGTTTTTATTCGGTTTGTACAAACATGCCGTTGATTTTCAAAATACCACAGCTTCTCAGGTCAAACGCATCTTAATTTGCGCCATGCTTTTCTCAAATAGATTCCAATGGAAAGCTTGGCGAGTATATAACAACATCACAAAATTGTTAATGTCCGTTGGACATTTTTATCCCGAAAGGGATTAAACAATAATAACCGCGAGTGCAACTCGTGGATAATGAGGAGAATAAAGCCAGAACCCCGAAGTGGGTTCAACTCTTGATTCTAACAAATTAATAGTTTTAAAAAAAACGCTACAAATCTTCCAAAATTACCCTTCGCAGAATTTGTAAAGCCGTTTGGCTTGAACGTAGAATATTTCTTTCGCGGTTAAATCCGAATACAAATTTTTCAGCAAACGCTTTGTTTTCGCCGGCCACTGCAATCCAAACCGTACCAACCGGTTTTTCATCTGTTCCTCCGGTAGGTCCAGCAATTCCGGTTGTCGAAATTGCATAATCAGCGTTCAAAACTTGCTTCGCTCCCAAAGCCATCTCTTTTGCGACTTGTTCGCTAACCGCACCAAATTCCGATAAAGTTTCCTTTTTCACATCTAAAATTTTCTCTTTTATTTGGTTTGAATACGCCGTAACTGAACCGTTAAAATATTCAGAACTCCCGGCAACCGAAGTTATTAAATGCGAAATGTATCCGCCGGTGCAACTTTCTGCAACTGCCAATTTTTTCCCTTTCGATTTTAGCATCCTTCCAATTACTTCTGCCATGGTTTCCGAGTCAAACCCAAAAATACTTTCAGGAATAATTTTTTGAAGTTTTTGAATTTGTTCCTCTACCCTATTTTGAAGCACTGTGTCATCGTTTCCCATTGCCGAAAGCCGCAGGCGCACAGCCATTGGACCCGGCAAATAAGCCAGTTTAATGTTTTCTGGAAGTGCGTTTTCCCAGACCTCAATTTTCTCGGCAAGCATCGATTCGGGAATACCTTGCGTAAGAACAGTTTTATGATAAATGGCTTTCTTTTTACCGTTTTTAAGCAAACGTGGAAGAATTTCGTGTTCAAGCAAATATTTCATTTCGAACGGAACTCCCGGCAGGGAAACAAAAATAGTATCGTTTCTCTCGAACCACATTCCGGGAGCTGTTCCAGCTTTGTTAAACAAAACCGTACAATTTTCAGGAACAAGTGCCTGGTCACGGTTCAATTTATTAATGTCGATACTTAGTTTGGCAAACCGTTTTTTTATGTGCTCAAAAGTTGGCTCGTGGAAAACAAGTTTTGTATCGAAATATTCACAGAGCGTATTTTTTGTGATATCGTCTTTCGTTGGCCCCAATCCACCGGTAATTACAACCAAATCCACTTTCCCTTCCGCATTTTTAATCGCTTCTAAAATATGCTGGTGATTGTCGTGTACCGATGTAACCTGGTAAATTTCAATCCCGTTTAAATTGAATTGGTCGGCAATCCAAGCCGAGTTGGTGTCAACAATTTGTCCAATTAATATCTCATCGCCAATTGTAATTATTTCTGCTTTCATTTTTTTATTTTTTTTTATTTTTTTTTTGAAGCCGGGGAACCAAAGGGATTGTAATGAAATAACCTGACCATTTTAACTCGTTCTTTTGCACGCTAACTTCGTTAAAAAGCCTCGCTGTAACTATGGCTATAGCTACGTTTTTTGCCTTGTTATCGCACAAAATAACTTCGTCAATTCAAGTCATGTTATTTCTTCACAAACCCAAAGGTATCGCGATGCGGGAAAGTCCGGTTTCCTTCGGCGATTAAAAATCGCTGAACCCGTCAAAGAAAATCAGCGGTTCGGAAACTGCTGCACCCGATGTTCACTGAAGCTAATTTAACCATCTGGTTAAACTTTTTAGTTAAAACCTTTGGTCAATTCAAAAAAACATTCTATTTTTAACCAATTGGTTAAATCATATAGTTAAACCATTTAGTAAAATGAGTGAGATAAAAAAAGACAATACCGAAGAAAAAATCCTAAATGCTGCTCAGGCAGTTTTTATCCAGAAAGGGATGGATGGTTCGCGGATGCAGGAAATTGCCGACCATGCCGGGATAAACAAAGCATTAGTACATTACTATTTCAGGACAAAACAAAAATTATATGAAGCAATTTTCCGAAAAGTATTCAAACAAATATTTCCGAAAATTGAAACATTTATATTGTCCGATCAACCAATAGAAGAAAAACTGACCATATTTATTGAAAATTACATCGATGTACTTTTAAAAAACCCCTACCTCCCAACATTCATTTTAAAAGAAATAAACCGCGATCCCGAATTCCTGGCTTCTGTCCTTAAAAGCCAGGGTATCCATCCCAACCAAATTTTCGAGATGTTTGAAAGGGAAATGGAAGACGGCAAAATCAGAAAAATGGATCCACGCGAATTGCTGGTTAACCTGCTCTCATTAAGCATTTTCCCTTTTGCCGCTAAACCATTAATGCAACTTATGTTATTTGAAAACGACAAAAAAGCATACAAGCAATTCCTCCAAAATAGGAAAACTACTGTTCAAGAGTTTGTATTAAATTCAATTCTTTTAAAAGATAAATAGATTTTTAGATGTAGAGAAAATACTAAAAATTATAACAATGAAAAAAATATTAATATTTCTGTTACTACTACCTGCTCAATTGGTTTTTGCCCAAAACAAAATTTCGCTTGACAGTTGTTATAACTGGGCCCACCAAAATTATCCGAACCTGAAACAGGCGGAAATCTGGCAAGAAATTACTTCCTTAAA
>JAKIST010000198.1 GCA_021648495.1 Draconibacterium sp. | reverse complement strand
CTTTTGCACGCTAACTTCGTTAAAAAGCCTCGCTGTAACTATGGCTATAGCTACGTTTTTTGCCTTGTTATCGCACAAAATAACTTCGTCAATTCCAGTCATGTTATTTCTTCACAAACCCTAAACACAACACTATGAATTGGTTTTATTTCAATAATTTAATGTTTGAATGATCCAACAACACTTCCCTTTTATTGGCATCGAATTTCGAGAAGCCACGGTCGAATAAAGTATAATCCGGAATTTTAACAGCACTTTTCATGGCAATCACTTCAACACCGGTAATGTCTTCTATTGCCGCTTTTAATAATGGTTCTTCTTTATTTCCCAACGGGAGTGCCCCAAAAAGTTCGTCGTTAACTGCAATGTCTGGTAAGAATCCATCTTTGAAATCGGTAACACCTTGCGAATTGGCATACCGCAATACAATAGGTTGAATTCCCCAATTCTTAAATTCATCGTAGTAGGCTTCGCTATCGTAAATGTCTTCTGGTTTAAACGTAATAGACGCGGTATATTTTCCGTATGTGGTTTCACCAACTGTGGTTAGTTGCATATATGGTTTTAGTCCGGTAATTGTCAACTCAGAGGCAGAAGCAGTTCCAGTGCCGGTTAAAACATGAAGACTGGGTAAGTCCATTTTGTGTGCAACATAATTATCAAACTGAATTTTAAGTTGTTGCGTCACATTTGTATCTTCCCAATGCTTTTGGTATTTATCGTTCCATTGAAAAGAAACCAAAGTACGCTTGTTGTTTACGGCATCTAAAGGTACAATTGAGCTGCAAAGGTGTTGTGCTGCAACTGTCTCTCCTCCTGGGTTGTAACGCAAGTCAAGTACTAAGTCGTCAATTTGCTTGTCCATTAAATATTGAAAAGCTGTGTCTAAACTTATATTATAATCTTTTATGTACTGTGCATAGAAAAGGTATCCGATTTTGTGTCCTCCGTAGTCAATAACCTTTGTTAAAACTACCGGATCCAGGTGCAATTCGCGGGCAGTCATGCTTACCGATGAACCAACAGAAATACTACCATCTCCTAAAACTCCCAACGAAACGGTAAGGTTTTCTCCGGATAACAAGTCCTTATAATTTTCATCGGTGATATCGCTGCCTGACATTTCAACAATAATGTCACCTCGTTTTAATCCAGCTTCTGCTGCTGGTGTGTTGGGATACACAAATTCAATAATGGCAAAAACATTGTCAGTATTCGAAAAACGGCCAAATGCCAGCGACCAGCCATACGAAGTTTCGATGCCTGCAAAGCTATTTTCCAATGCAACCACATCGTCGGTCACAAACGACCATTTATCGTCGATATATAATAATTTGTCAAAATATGCTTTTGAATCGAATTCGTATTTTGTATCAATCTCCGGTAGTTTATCGTACCACAAATAGATGTCTTTCATTACATCTTCGATAAACAGATTTACTTTTTGCGTCAATTCCGGTGCCTGATTTTTATCCGGCTCTATAGGGGGAAGTGGTTCGTCTTTGCAACTAATTGTTATTCCAGAAAAGAGGGCAAGTAAGAGTATTGTTTTTTTGAATGTATTCATTGCATTATAACTGTTTCGTTTTTATTGTATTCCATAGTTTGAACCCCATTTTCAATGATTCCTTGCCATAATTAGAGTCTGTCCATAAAGTAGAGTGTTTGGAATAGAAAGTTCGAATTCGAGGCTTGCCCCGTTTTGTTCGGGGGCTTGCGAAGTCAGAAAATAAAGGAGCCCCGATGTTAACCGGGATGACTGTTTTTCTGACAAGCATAACGAAGAAGTCGGACTTTATAGACGGACACTAATTACTTCTATCCTGTTCGTTTCATTTATGCGGCAATTTTATTGAATCCAAAAAATCTTTTTTGGCTGACAAAAACAATGCCTTTTATTCACTCTCTTCTTTTGGGTACTCAATTCTAATGTGATAAATGTTAATTAATTTTTTCAACAGCGTTTCTTTTATAATGTTTATGTTGTTAAAAGTTAGATCCGAATTATCGAGTTGTTTGTCCTTTATTTTTTCGTCAATCATATTTTCTATTAAATGTTGAAGGTTGTCAACTGTTTTTTCAGGTAAACTTCTCGAAGCCGCTTCAATTCCATCAACCAGCATAACTACCGCAGCCTCTTTGGATATTGGAAGTGGCCCGGGATAAACAAACGATTCCTCATCGATTTTATTATTCGGATTATCTTGCTGATATTTTAAATAGAAATATTTGGCTTTGGTTGTTCCGTGGTGGGTAGCAATAAATTCAATCAACGGGCCGGGAAGTTTGTGCTTTTGTGCCAACTTAACACCTTTTTTTACATGGTCGATAATTATTTCAGCACTTTTTAAATAACCTATTCGGTCGTGGGGATTCATTCCCACCGATTGATTTTCAATAAAAAAATTGGGCTTGGCAATTTTTCCAATGTCGTGATACAATGCACCAGCCCGGACTAAAAACGGATTGCCCCCAATTTTCAGGATTATCTCTTCGGCGAGGTTGGCAATTTGCATCGAATGTTGAAATGTACCCGGTGCTTCTTCCGCTAATTTACGTAGCAAAGGTTGGTTACTGTCCGATAATTCAATTAAAGTAACATCCGAAACAAATCCAAAAATTTTCTCGAAAATATAAACCAAGGGATAAACCAATAAAATAAGGGTGCTGCTCATAACAAACCATTTCAACGTTTCATAATTGAAAGATGAGAGAGAACCTCCGTGAATAAGGTTCAGCGCAGTATAAACAAGAACATAAGTTAGGAGCACCCACAATGTTGCTAATATGAGGTGCACCCTCCGGTTCATCTTATTTAAACTAAATACTGCAACTATTCCGGCTGAAACCTGCAACAGAATATATTCGTAATTGTTTGGTGCATAAAATCCAATCAACAGAGTGGTTAAAACCAACATAAAAATGGCCGTTCGCGAATCGAAAAATGTGCGTACAATTATTGGAAAAATAACAAGTGGTACCAGATAAATGTGCAGGTTTGGAAAGGTGTTTATAAAACTGGAAAGTGCCACCATCGCCACCATAAAAAGCATTAGGAAAGCCAATTTACTGAATTGGGTTAAAATGTCGCGCCGATAAATGTAAAGGAAGGTGAAAACCAAGCCCAGCAAAACTAAAATAAGCAGTCCTTTTCCAACAGGAACCATGTAGCTATTTATACCTTTGCCGCGTTCTTTTTCAAAACTAACTTTTAGCGATTCCAGTATCTGAAATTTCTCGCTGTTAACAATTTCTCCCTCCAAAATAATGCGTTCTCCAATTTGTACCATTCCACGTGTTAACGAAATTTTATTGGTGGCCTGCACAATTTCCTTATTTGTGGTTGCTTTATCGAATTCCAAATTTGCGTGAATGTAATTCTCCGCTGATATTTGACCAAGCCAATCATGCAAGCCCGGGTTTTGTTCCTTTAAATTACGAAGCACCTTATTTATTACATTATATGCGGTTTTTTCGGAATGTATATTTTTTAATTCAACTTGTGAAACAGCCGATCCAATGCGTCTTTTTAATTTTGTTTTACCTGCTAATTCTTTATACGAATCAACCGAACGTTGTAAAATGCCGTTTTCATATAAAAACAAAAGGTTCTTTTTTAGAGTGTTAAAAGCGATAAGTTTATTTGCTTGATCAGTTTCGCCCTCAAAATTTAAATCTGTTTTTAACTCGATTAATGTTTTGGTTGAAAGCGATGTGTCGCAAGTGAAATAAGGAATTATTGTTTTTATTTGTTCTGCTTTTTCATCATCGATTTCCTGGTTTGTTTTCAGTATCGCAAAATCGAACGGGGCAACGAGGTTCTCGTGACGCCAGGGAAACCCTTTTTGATATTCGTATTTAAATTTTTGCTCGCCGGGCAGAATCAAAAAAAGCATGATTCCTGTTAAAACGAATACAAATACCCAGTAAAATATTAGGGTATATTTTTTTATTTTACTTCGAAATTTATTCATAATTTGTAATTGCAATTAAAAGAAACAATTTGAAAGATCTATAAATAACCGCATTTTTTTTCAATCACCGATTTTAAAATAATTAAAAATAACATTTACCGCACCGTTCAAACCCCAATTTTTCATAGTTTTGTGGTAATTGGTTAAAACAATAGCTTGGTCTATAAAATAAAATTATGAAATTATTTGAATGAAACCACCATAAATAAATATTACGGATCTAAATTTTTAATTTTGGGCAGGTTAAATGAGTGTTACTACTCGGCAGTTTTAAAGTCTTGGTTATCAATAGTTCCAAGCTTTTTCCATAGGTCCATAGGACTCCCATGGAGGGGTTCTTATGGAAAGTTTGGGGGTAAATGTTGAGAGAATCTGTTGTTTTGGCAAAATTTCTTTTAACAAAAATTACGTCAAAATGGGCTGACAATCAACGATTTAGATTTTACCTGTACTGCTAATGGATTGCTGGAAAATAAACACAAATAAATGAATTACGGAATTTCTAATCTTAGTATTATCCCTGTTAGAAAAGAACCTTCTGAAAGAAGCGAAATGGTAACACAGATCTTATTTGGTGAGCATTTCGAATTACGTGAGCAAATGGTGGGCTGGACAAATGTAAAACTGGAATTTGATGGTCACGAAGGTTGGGTCGATTCTAAAATGATAACACCAATTCACGAACGCACAAAACGCAAAATCGAAAATTCGGCAATGGCTGTTACTTCCGATGTAATTACAATTGTTCCGGTAAATTCGGAGCAAAACCTGATGTTGGTTGCTGGAAGTACTTTGCCGGTTTGGCGCCCATATTTAAAGCAGTTTTCGGTAACCCGCGATACATATCTGGCGACAGGGAAAGTGGTTTACGGCAAATTAAA
Organism: Draconibacterium sp.; assembly: GCA_021648495.1. GTDB lineage: Bacteria > Bacteroidota > Bacteroidia > Bacteroidales > Prolixibacteraceae > Draconibacterium. The sequence continues at coordinate 3,504 of JAKIST010000198.1, read as the reverse complement.
GAACCCACGTGAAATTGCAATTAACCAAGCATTAAAATATTTTAATGCGCCATATTTGTGGGGTGGGCGAACACCGTTTGGAGTCGATTGTAGTGGGTTAACGCAGGTTATTTATAAAATGATCGGCATTAAAATTCCACGCGACGCCAGCGAACAGGTAAAAATTGGCAGGGCTTTAAGTTTTGTTGATGAAGCAGAGCCCGGCGATTTGGCTTTTTTCGATGATGATGAGGGGAACATTGTTCATGTGGGGATTATATGGAAACGCAATAAAATTATTCATGCTTCGGGGCAGGTACGTATTGATAATGTCGATCAGTTTGGGATTTTTAACATCGACACGCAACGTTACACTCACAAAATGCGTGTAATGAAAAAAATAATCAACACAAATGGAACGGACTGAATTGTTAATATATATCGTCATTTTTGTTGTTGTGGTTTTTCTCGTTGTTAAGCACTGGAAAACAGGGAAGAAGGAATAAGAAAGTTTACAGTCGCAGTTTCGCAGTTGGTTAAGAACCGTTCCCTCGACATAGAAAAAACTGAAACGGTTCTTTATTTTTGAAACAACAAACAAAATAAGGAACGGTTCTGAAAAAAGAGAACCGTTTTCTCTACATAGAAAAAACTGAAACGGTTCTTTATTTTTGAAGCAACAAACAGAATAAGGAACGGTTCTTTAAAAACCCAACTACTATGTTTACATACCAATATCCACGAGCAGCTTTAACAACTGATGCAATTGTTTTTGTAAGAGAAGAAAATCTTTCTCCGAATACTTTTGTTCTGCTGATTCAGCGTGGTCGCGAACCCTTTAAAAACAAATGGGCATTGCCGGGTGGTTTTATCGAAATGGATGAAACTCTGGAGGACGCCTGTATAAGAGAACTAAAAGAAGAAACTGGATTGGTTGTGGACAAAATGACCCAATTTAAAACTTACGATTCTATTAACCGTGATCCTCGCCACCGGACCATTTCAGTTGCCTATTTTACTGAATTAAAAACAAAAGCAATAGTAAAAGGAGGTGACGACGCAGCCCGGGCAGAATGGTTTCCAGTTGATAAAATGCCCGAGTTAGCTTTTGACCACCGACAAATTTTGGAGGAGTTTTTCAATAGAATAATAAAAAAAAGGACCCATAATATTTAGTTTGTCGGAGTTATTCAGAAGGCTCCAAAGGAATGCCAATGGCAAATGTCCGGGGCAGAAACGCCAACTTCTTTTAAAACAGCGTTATGCAAAATATGTTATTGGTAGGGTCCACCCAATTTTTAGATTAGGCATAATGAGGAGATGACAGTAAGGGGAGCCCGACTTTTGGAAGACTCCTTTGGTGAATTCCTACGAAGCCGAAGTCCGACATATTTTCTTCGACTTGGGAAAGTCGAAGTCCTGGGGAAATCTGTCATTGGCAATCGTTTGCGGTCAGGGAAGGAATATCATTGAAGCTTTCATGCAGATGGAAGGTTACATAAAATGACATTTAAAAACATAATTTATAATCATATGAAGTTTAACAAGCTTTTGGTAATCGCAGGTATTTGTTTGTTTATTTTTTTTTCATGTGCGAAAAAAGAAAAATTATTTGTTAAAAAAGTTTCGTTTGAACCGGGTGCTACACTTGAAGAAAAAGTTAGAATGGCAGCCCATGTTGTTCCTACTAAACAACAGTTGGATTGGCAAAAACTGGAAATGACTGCCTTTATTCATTTTACGGTAAATACCTTTACCAACATGGAGTGGGGGCACGGTGATGAGTCGCCCGATATTTTTAACCCAACAGAACTGGATGCCCGGCAATGGGTGAAAACTTTAAAGGATGCTGGCCTGAAGTTGGTTATCCTCACTTGTAAACACCATGATGGTTTTTGTTTGTGGCCGACAAAAACAACTGATCATTCGGTGGCTGCTTCACCCTGGAAAAATGGAAAGGGCGATGTGGTAAAAGAGTTACGTGATGCTTGTAATGAATTTGGGATGAAATTTGGTATTTATCTTTCGCCATGGGATCGAAATGCACAGTGTTACGGAGATTCTCCAAAATACAATCAGTTTTTTGTTGAACAACTAACGGAACTGCTCACCGGATATGGGAAGGTTGATGAAGTGTGGTTTGACGGTGCCAACGGAGAAGGCCCCAACGGAAAAAAACAGGAATACGATTGGAACCTTTATTACAATACGATTAAAAAATTTCAGCCCGATGCAGTTGTGGCAATTGTAGGAGAGGATGTTCGTTGGGTGGGTACCGAATCGGGTTACGGGCGGGAATCAGAATGGAGTGTTACTGCATTGGCACCGGGTGGCCGCCCCGAAATGAGGCAGATTAATAGTGATTTGGGCATTGGCGCAACTACAAAAGATTTGGGAAGCCGCAGGATGATCGATAAAACACAACAACTGTTTTGGTATCCTGCCGAAGTAGATGTGTCAATCCGTCCGGGTTGGTTTTATCATAAAAATCAGGACAACCAGGTGAAATCACTTGCCAAACTAATTGATATCTACTTTAATTCAGTAGGACGAAATGCTGTTTTATTGCTTAATATCCCACCAGATACGCGGGGACTAATTCACGTAAATGATGTTGCCCGGTTAAAAGAGTTCCGGGCATATTTGGATGAAATGATGGACGAAGACGTGGTATTGCAAGCGAATGCAAGCATAAAACCGGCGGAAAAATCGGTTGACGGAAATGAGGGAACATACTGGGAAATAAAAAAATTGCCTGCTTCATCCGAATTTTCACTTTCCGGATCAAAACGATTTAATGTACTTTCAATTCAGGAATATATAAAAGAGGGGCAACGCGTTGAAAAATTCAAGTTGGAAGCTTTTGTTGATGGAAGATGGAAAGAGCTTATTACATCGACCACAATTGGGTATAAAAAGATGCTGCGGTTTAATGCGGTAAAAACAGATAAAGTGCGCTTAACAATCCTCGAAGCTCGCGATGGAGCTTTAATTTCAAACTTTAACCTTTATGAAGCTCCCGAATTGTTGAGCGGCCCAATTATTCAACGAAACAAAGAGGGGATAGTTTCCCTTACAACGGAGACACCACATCCGATTATAACCTACACATTGGATGGTACGGAACCTACAAAAGGGTCGAAGCGGTTCGAGGCCGCTTTTGACTTGCCAAAGGGTGGTGAAGTAAAAGCCAAAGCTTTTGTGGATAATTTTGCCGAAGCAAGTGCAACGGTCCACGTTACATACGACCTGCAAGAAAACTCTACTTTTTCAAGTCTTTGATAAGAAAACGTCAAAGACAAGGCTTTCGAAGTTTTGAAAATCAAGGAGTTTGCTTTTGCAAATGACTGTTTTCAAAACGAGAGTAACGTAGTATTTGGTGTTTCATTACAATCCCGAAGGGCTTACTCAGAAATAAGTCCGGGAATTTAGGGACAATATTTTGTGCACAGACGCGGCAAAAAACACAAGCATAGCAGGGTTACGGTGAGTATTTTTAACAAAGTATGTGTGCAAAAGATGTTC
>JAKIST010000197.1 GCA_021648495.1 Draconibacterium sp. | reverse complement strand
AGTCTTGTTTGTAGCATTTTGGTATCATCTTTAAATCCGAGTGCAAAATAACAATAATCTATTAAATATTTATCAATCAAATATTTAATGAATATAATAGTTTCCTTGGGTCAGTTGTTCTGAATTTATAATTTCGTTACGCACTTGCCAAGCTGAAGCATGGCGTAAAATAAGATATATTTGCGCCGAACTTTAAACAAAAAATCATGCAAGACATATTCTAAAGTTTATATTTGTATAAACGATAATTCAACAAAATGAATAAAAAAAATCTTTTTATGATTGTAATTGCCGCACTTATTATATCGTGTGCAACCGGTAAAAAGGCATTACAAAAAGGTAATTATTTTTCTGCAGTAACGAAGGCAGTTGAAAGGTTAAAATCTGATCCCGGCAATAAAAAAGCCAGCCAGGTTTTAAAAGAGGGCTATCCAATGGCTCTCGATTGGTCGCAGGAAGAATTGGATCTGTCACTAACTTCAAACAGGGCATTTAAATGGGGGGTGGCTGTTGATTTGATGAAAAAGGTAAACCGTTTATCCAATTTAATACGAAGTACCCCGGCGGCACGAAAAATTATTCCCGAGCCAAAATCGTATTCCTCCGAATTAAACATGGCTTTGGGAAAAGCTGCCGAAGAAAGGTACAATGCTGGATTACTTGAATTGGATCTAAATACCCGGGAAGCGGCACGCACTGCTTTCGACCACTTTTATATCGCAGATCAATTTATTCCGGGTTATAAAGAAGTTATTCAAAAATTGGAAATTGCTAAAGAAATTGCAACACTTAAAGTTATTGTTGAAGCAACAACAGTACATACCCAAAAATATAAATTAAGCTCTGAATTTTTTTACAAGCAAGTATTTGAATTCCTGAACAACAAATACCCCAAAGAAGGATTTGTAAATTTCTATTCGCCAAAACAGGCGGAAACATTTAAAATTGACCAGCCCGGTTTTGTTGTTAAAATGGAGTTTTCCGACTTTTCGGTGGGCAATTTAACCCGGACAGAAAAAGAAGAGGAAGTCAAGAAAAAAACAGAAATCAACACAAAAGACACGGCAAAAGTTGAATACAAAACCTACACGGCAAAAATAAAAACTTACACTGACGAAGTGGTCTCCGGTGGTCGTCTGAACTTAAAAATTGTCAATTTTCAAACCAATAATTTATTGCGCAACAACTTTATTCCCGGCTCTTTTACCTGGGTAAACGATTACGCCATTTTTGCCGGGGACATTGAAGCACTCGACAAAAAACAGCTTGAATTAACAAAACGGAAAACACTTCCACTACCTCCCGAACAAGATTTGTTTATTGAATTTACAAAACCAATTTACGAACAACTTACAAATCAACTCAACCGTTTTTTCAGAAAATACAAGTAGTTGTAATCTGTTGAACTCATTTCAAAATGAAAAAAACGCTTTCGGAAAAATATAATCTCAGCAATCCAAAAGTAAAAAAACTGGTTGGGTACAACATTGTTAATTATAAAGTTGAGGACGGTTCAAAAAAATATATCCTAAAAGTTTATTCTGATAAAAAGGAAGAAATTGATTTTGCTGAAGCGGAAAATGAAGTTTTAATTTATCTTCAAAAAGAGAAAAGCAATTGTTTCCCAAATCCAATTAAAAATTCTAAAAACGAATTACTAACACATTTCGAAGAAGGCAACATTCCGAAGATAGCACGCGTTTTAACTTATCTCGAAGGTGAATTCCTGGGTGATGCTGAACACTCGCTTGAACTTTTCAAATCGTTCGGAAAGTTTTTGGCAGAAATGGATTTGAAATTGCAGGATTTTAGAAACTATGTTATTGAAGCCCGACAATTAAAGTGGGATTTGCAACATTTTTTATTGAACGAAGAATATTTACAATACATAACAAATCCAACTGACAGAAAAATCGCTGCTTATTTTTTTCAACAGTTTAAGGCTTATGTAACTCCTATTTTACCCTCGTTGCGAAAACAAATTATCCACAACGACGCCAACGATTGGAATGTTCTTGTTCAAAACGAAAAAGTTACAGGGATTATCGATTTTGGAGATGTTTGCTACTCGCAACTAATAAACGAGTTGGCAATTGCATTAAGCTATTCACTTCTTGAAAAAGACGATCCAATAAATTGGGCAATTCCAGTTATTTCAAAATACCATAAAATATTGCCGCTCGAAGAAAAAGAAATCGATATTTTATATTGGTTGATTGCCGCCCGGTTATGTACCAGTGTCTGTATTTCTGCATTTGAAAAGAACAATCAACCCAAAAATAAATACATCGCAATTAGCGAAAAACCTGCCTGGAAACTTTTAAAAAAATTGGTAAAGATCAATCCGGTATTTGCACGAAACGAATTCACAAAAGCCGCCGGATCCACCATTCCTGAAGAAATAAAATGTTAGATGAAATTTTATCAGAACGTTTTAAATCGGTAAGTCCTATTTTTTCGACAAGTTACAAAAAGCCAATTTACATGAACAGTGCGGCTTTTCAATACATGTTCGATAAATACGGGGACAGTTATCTCGATGCGTACAACAACATTCCACGCGTCGGGCACTCACACCCAAAAGTTATAGAAGCCGGGTAAAAACAAATGGCAAAACTGAATACAAACACCCGCTATTTATACGACCATATAAATGAATATTCAGCTAATTTATTAGCATGTTTTCCTACATCGCTTAATAAAATTTTCCTTGTAAATTCAGGGAGTGATGCCAGTGGTTTGGCTCTTCGACTTGCTCGTAAATTTACGGTCAAACGAAAAATTGCAGGGGTGGAACACGGTTACCACGGAAATACGCAAGCAGGTATTGAAATCAGCCATTACAAATTTGGAGGAAAAGGAACATCGGAAAATGTGTTGTGTTTGCCAATACCGGATTCGTATCGAGGCGAATTCAAAACCGAAAATGCAGGACTTTCCTTCTCAAAAGATGCCATTCAAAGAATAAATAATTTGGAAGAAAAAATTGTAGCTTTTATTGCCGAACCAATTGTAGGTTGCGGTGGACAAGTTCCGCTTGCTAAAAATTATTTAAAAGAAATTTATGCCGCTATTCGAAATCAAGGCGGTGTTTGTATTTCCGACGAAGTGCAAACCGGGTTTGGAAAATTGGGCGATGTGTTTTGGGGTTTCCAACAACACGATGTTATCCCTGATATTGTAATTCTTGGGAAACGGACACCCAATTGGAGCAGTGGTTTGCCCTAATGAAATTGCCGAAACATTCAACAACGGAATGGAATTTTTTAGTTCGTTTGGCGGCAACCCGGTTTCATGTGCAATTGTGCAGGCAGTACTTGATGTTTTGGAAGAAGAACAATTACAACAAAACGCTAAAATGGTTGGCAATTATTATTTGCAGGAGCTTGGAAAACTTCAGCAAAAATACGAACGTATTGGTGATGTGCGTGGATCGGGGCTTTTTATCGGTTTCGAATTTGTAAAAGATCAAATCACACTTGAACCGGACACTGAACTGGCACAAAAGGTAAAAAATGAATTACGGGAAAAATTCATTTAAGGGTTTGTGATGAAATAACATGACTGGAATTGACGAAGTTATTTTGTGCGATAACAAGGCAAAAAACGTAGCAATAGCCATAGTTACAGCGAGGCTTTTTAACGAAGTTAGCGTGCAAAAGAACGAGTTAAAACGCTTAGGTTATTTCATTACAATCCCTAAGTACTGTGCTTAAAAGCCTGAGCATTCGATTTCCGATTCGCATTTATTATTAATCAACGAATCGTCACATGGTGATCTATTCGGGGAATTCGCTGCACCCGGGAGCCGGAGTTTCCAACTCCGGCATTTTCTACCGGACTTGGAAAGTCCGTGTCCCGGCTCCCGAAACTCTAACTGAACAATCTATTTTATTAGCGAGGGTTTCGCTTTGCGCGAAGCCCTCGCTTGATAATTAAATATAGGATAGTATTTCAGAATTTACAATAATCGAGAATTTATATTTGTCTCCCCGAAAGTACGACTTTTCTATTTCAACAACTTTCCCCGATGAAATAAAAATAGCACTGCCCAATAAAAACAGGAAACAGACTCGTTATATCCAAACAAGCTTATTCTGCAACCAACAACTTATATATATATTTAATAAGATGCAGCATATTTCTTATTTTTTTTTCTTTTGTTACAAATTTTTCAAAAAATTATAGTATTATTGCACTGTAACTAACAATAAATTGAACAATAAAGCATCATTCGATGTTGTGCCTAAATTAATTACATGTTTTATATATTAACTAAATTAAATTAAAATTTATGCGGAAGCTTTTTTTGATTTTTACAATGTGTTTTGCGCTACTAAGTAGTGCTTATGCACAACAAACAGTAACAGGTATTGTTACTGGTGATGACGGTCTCACCCTTCCAGGTGTGTCGATCGTTCAAAAAGGAACAAGTAACGGGACAATTACCAACATGGATGGTAAATATACCCTTAACGTTCCCTCTAATGCTGTTATAGTATTTTCGTTTGTGGGTATGGAAACAAGCGAAGAGGCTGTAAATGGCCGTTCCACAATCAACGTAACATTGCTTACAAGTGCCATCGGGCTTGAGGAAGTGGTTGTAACTGCCCTCGGTATTAAGCGCGATAAAAAAACGCTGACTTATGCTTCTCAGCAGGTTTCGGGCGAAGAGCTTATGAAAGCAAAAGGTGTTAATTTTATGGATGCCTTGAATGGTAAAGCTGCGGGTCTCGAGATCAAGAAGAGCGCTTCGGGAGCCGGCGGTTCAACCAGGGTTATTTTAAGGGGTTTCAAATCGTTGGGCGGATCCAGCGAACCACTTTATGTAATTGACGGTATCCCGATTATGAACATCAAACGTGGACAACCCGGAATGTGGGGCGGAGCCGATAACGGTGACGGTTTGTCGCAACTAAATCCCGACGATATCGAAAGCGTTAACGTACTGAAAGGATTAAATGCTTCAATTTTGTACGGTAGCCAGGGCGCAAACGGTGTTGTTCTTATTACTACCAAAAAAGGTGCCGCCGGCAAAACAAAGGTAACCTTAAGCTCAACAACAACAATGGAGAGTGTTCTTATTTGGCCTGAATTGCAGTTTGACTACGGCGCAGTGAACGGAGCGAAAGAAAGTTGGTCAACTACCAAAGGTGGCACCAAATACACGGAACAAATGATGAAGGATTTCTTCAATACAGGAAGTAATTTGATAAACAGCGTTACCGTAAGCGGTGGAAATAGAATAACCACAGCCTATTTTTCTTACTCCAATACCTCTGCAAATGGTATTATTCCAAATAACAAATACGGAAAAAACAATGTTTCTTTCAAACAGTCAACCAAACTTTTGGATGATAAATTAACATTGAGTTCAAACATTATGCTCGCTTCTGAACTTATAAATAACCGAAATGTTGCCGGATATTACCTCAACCCTTTGACCGGGCTTTACAATTTTCCGCGCGAAAGAGATTGGATGGACTATTCAAGCAATTACAAGGTTTTTAATGAAACAAGGAATATGGATGTACAAAACGTGTATGTTGTTGATCACCATATTAACAATCCTTATTGGTTGGTCAATATGCAACCTGAGGAAGAGCAAATTAAAAGAATTATTGCCACAGCATCTGCCGACTACAGTTTAACTGACGAACTTTCCTTTATTGTAAGGGGAACGTATGATTATGTGGATTATAAAATGACCCAAAAGGATGCTGCAGGTTCAAACGCTACCAATGTATCAGCAAACGGAAGATATGTTTTTGGCAATAGGAACGACAGTAAAATTTATTCCGATGCATTGTTAAAATACAATAATGATTTTGGAAAGTTAAATGTTGGTGGATTTGTTGGTGGCAGTTACAGTAATAAGAAATGGAATGGAATGGGTGCAAACAATGGAACGAACAGCCTGCTTTATCCCAACGTTTTTTCAACCCAAAACTACCCGACAAATATCGTTATCAGTGAATACGGCGGGGAAACAATCTTACAAGCGGTTTATGGCAGCATCAACTTGGGATATAACGATATGTTTTATGTCGATCTTTCAGCACGTAACGACTGGTCCTCAACCCTTGTCGGAACAGATGATGGTCCGTCTTATTTTTATCCTTCGGTAGGTGCAGTTGCACTTCTAAACAATATTTTTGAATTGCCCGAATTTATTTCTTTCCTAAAAATAAGGGGTTCAAGTGCACAGGCAGCAAAAGAAGTGCCCTGGAATGCTATTCGTTCCGACAATTCAATATCCGGATCGCTCGGTGGTATAAACAGGAATACCAGACAACCCTGGACCGATTTAAAACCTGAGTTGATTTCAAGTAACGAGCTTGGTGTTGAATTTAAATTGTTTAAAGGACGAATTGGCTTCGATTTTACCTACTATAATAACAACAGTACCAACCAATTTCTGAGGGTTAATTTACCTCCGGAAGAAAAAGGGCAATATCAAACCAAGAATATCAACATTGGTAAAATCATAAACAAAGGTATTGAAATAACCCTTGATGGAACACCGGTACAAAACAATACCGTAACCTGGAAAACCGCTTTTAACTTTTTTACGAACACCAATGAAATTGTAGAGTTGGATCCTGATAATCCTAATCGTACGATCAATATGGGGTCTTCTGAAGGTTATAGGACATTCCTAAGGGCAGGTGGTTCTTATGGTGATTTGTACGGTTATATGTTTAAAAGGAATGAAGCCGGACAGATAATGATTGATGAGATCAGTGGCCGTCCGTTGAAAACAGCAAAAAAGTTTGATCCGGATGATTGGACCGTGGGATACCTTGGAAATCTTGAACCAGATTTTAGCCTTTCCTGGAACAACAACATCCAGATTAAGCGTATTAGCATTGGCGCCCTTATTTATGGAAAATTTGGCGGCAAATCTGTCAGCCAGACTGAATCCATGCTCGATGGATGGGGCGTAAGCAAAAGAAGTGGAGACGCAAGGGATGTTGGATATGTTGCAATCAACGGTATTAAAGGATCTACTCCTATTACCCAGATCAGTGCATTTGATTATTATGCAGAAGGCGGTGGTACAGGAGGTAGAAACGGAATTCTTGAACCCTATGTTTACGACAGGACAAATATACGCTTAAGCCAGTTGTCAATCGCTTATGATTTTGATGTAAAAAAACTCAAGCTCCCATTAAGTGGTGCAACCTTCTCTCTCGTTGGGCAGAATTTATTCCTGCTCTATAAAAAAGCACCTTACGATCCTGAGTTGGCAATGAGTACTAATAACAATGCACAGTCTCTCGACAACTTCAATGTACCTGCTACCAGGACTTATGGGTTTAATATAAAAGTAACATTCTAAAACTGAAAAATTATGAAAAAGATATTTTTCGCATTAATACTTACTCTTGGATTTTTGGCTTGTACCGATAATTTTGAAGAGGCAAACAGGAATCATTTCCTTATTTCAGATGCTGAATTGGACCAGGACTTTAACCGACTTGGTTCTCCATTTCAGGGTTTATTGAGCAATTTATTTGGAGGTCAGGTTGAAGAAGACCTTTGTTACGACAATTGGACGCGTATGCTTGGTACTCCAACTCCCTTTGTTGGAGGTGTAAATAATACTACTTATTATATCAGGTGGAATTATTTCTGGGGACGTATTTATGGAAGGGTAATGTCTCCAGCAACACAGGTTGTTAAGCAGGCCGAGGAAGGTGGCTATGATGTATTTTCGGCATGGGCCAAATTAATACAGGCACTTGCTATTTCAAAGCTAACAGCAATTCATGGCCCTGTTATCTATTCCAATTATGGTATATCAGGCCAGGCCAACATTTACGATAAGGAAGATGCTCTGTATAATAAATTATTCGCAGACTTCGATGCTATTCAGGCAGTGTTTGCAGCCAATCAAGGTTATGCAGGTTTGAAAAAGTTTGATGCCAGTTATAACGGAGACATTACAAAATGGAGTAAGTTGATCAACTCAATGCGCTTAAGATTGGCCATAAGGATTTCGAAAGTTGCTCCCGCCCTTGCAAAAACACAGGGTGAAAAAGCGATGAGCGATGCGGCCGGGTTAATTTCAGCAAATAGCGAGAACTTTACTGTTTCGCTTTATGGCAACAAATTGCCGATGAACGTTATCTGTTTCGAATGGGGCGATACCCGAATGGGGGCAGGAATGGAATCTTTTGGGGTTGGTTTGAAAGATAACAGGATTAAAAGTTATTTTGCTCCTGCTGCTGACAATACACTTTATCCCGATCATCCCGACTGGCCGTATAAAGGTATTCACAGTGGGGCGTTTTTGGATGCTAAAGACCAAAGGTTGACCTATTCCACAGTTAATGAATCTTTTAAAGCAGTTACATCAAGAAGGTTTTTTACCTATTCT
>JAKIST010000196.1 GCA_021648495.1 Draconibacterium sp. | reverse complement strand
GCACACATACTTTGTTAAAAATACCTACCGTAACCCTGCTATGCTTGTGTTTTTTGCCGCGTCTGTGCACAAAATATTGTCCCTAAATTCCCGGACTTATTTCTGAGTAAGCCCTTAGTGTTTGTCCATAAAGTCTGACTTCTGCGTTACGCTTGCCATAAAAACAGTCATTTACAAGAGTAAACTCCTTTGTTTTATGGCTTCGCAAGCCTTGAATTCGAACTTTCTGAACCAAACACCTACTTTATGGACAGACTCTACTTATATCCTTTAAAAATAAAACCGCCTTTGCGTACAAAAGCGGTTTATTTATATGGAGTAAGCTGCCGACCCGTGTTAAGTTAAGCGGTACTTCAGCTTACAGAAAAGCACCGATTCCGGCACTTATATTTTAATGTGCGTGTTGTTTGTAAAGCCGTTTTGTTTGTAGAGACGCAATGCATTGCGTCTCTACGTTCGTAACGGATTTTATATTTTTTCAATTTTTTCAAAAGTAGAGACGCGATTAATCGCGTCTCTACTTTTGAAAAAATTATTTCACCTCAGTTCCGTTTTTCACTTTTTTGTCCGGCTCCACAATCGACAACGAACCATCTGCATTTTCGGCACATAAAATCATTCCCTGCGATTCGATGCCGCGCAATGTTTTAGGCGCGAGGTTTACCAAAATTGAAACCTGCTTTCCAATTAAATCTTCCGGTTTGTAATATTCTGCAATTCCGGAGACAACTGTACGCTGGTCGATTCCGGTATCGATTTTTAATTTCAGCAGCCTTTTCGTTTTGGTCACTTTTTCAGCTTCAAGTACAGTTCCAACGCGAATATCCATTTTGCTGAAATCGTCGAATTCAATGTTCTCTTTTGCAGGTACTGCAACTACTTCCGTTAGTTCGTTGGCTTTTTTGGTGTCTTGTAATTTTTGCAACTGTGCTTCAATTACGCTGTCTTCAATTTTTTCGAAAAGCAATTCAGGTTTGTTTGTTTTGTGCCCCGCTTTTAGCAATTCCGTTTCACCTAATTTGACCCAATCCATTTTTTCAAGATTGAGGAAACCACGCAGTGTATTCATGCTGAATGGGAGAAACGGTTCTAAACAAATTGTAAGATTTGCTGCAATTTGCAAACTGATATTCATAATTGTTTTTACACGTTCCGTATCGGTTTTTACAACTTTCCAAGGTTCTTCATCGGCGAGATATTTGTTGCCCAAACGAGCTAAATCCATTGCATTTTTTAACGATTCACGAATGCGGAAACTGTCCATGCTTTTTTCAACTTCAGCTTTAATTTTCGAAATGTCTGAAAGCGTTTTTTTGTCGTAATCTGTTAGTTCGCCATGTTCAGGAACAACTCCATCGTAATATTTTTGTGTAAGTACCAGAGCCCGGTTTACAAAGTTTCCGAGAATAGCTACCAGCTCGTTATTGTTTCTGGCCTGAAAATCTTTCCAGGTAAAATCGTTGTCTTTTGTTTCGGGTGCGTTGGCTGTTAAAACATATTTCAATACATCCTCTTTCCCCGGAAAATCTTCGAGATATTCGTGCAGCCAAACTGCCCAGTTTCGCGAAGTTGAAATTTTATCGTTTTCCAAATTCAGGAATTCATTGGCGGGAACATTTTCAGGAAGATTATACGTTCCCTCTGCTTTCAAAATAATAGGAAAAATTATACAATGGAAAACAATATTGTCTTTTCCGATAAAATGCAATATCCTTGTTTCTGGGTCTTTCCAGTATTTTTCCCAGTCGGGGGTTAATTCTTTTGTTGCCGAAATATATCCAATTGGCGCATCGAACCAAACATAAAGCACCTTATTTTCCGCACCTTCAATAGGAACAGGAACACCCCAACTGAGGTCGCGCGTAACTGCGCGTGGTTGTAACCCGCTGTCGATCCACGATTTGCATTGTCCGTAAACATTGGGTTTCCACTCTTTGTGACCTTCCAAAATCCACTCTTTCAACCAGGGTTCGTACTTGTCGAGTGGCAAATACCAGTGTTTGGTCTCTTTTAAAACCGGCTGGTTGCCGCTGATCATCGAAGTAGGATTAATCAATTCGGTGGGGCTGAGCGAAGTTCCGCAACTTTCGCACTGGTCGCCGTACGCTTTTTCAAAACCGCATTTTGGGCAAGTTCCGGTAATGTAGCGGTCGGCGAGAAATTGCTTGTTTTCTTCGTCATAATATTGCTCCGATGTTTTTTCAATGAACTTATTAGTGTCGTATAATTTCTTGAAAATTTCAGATGCTGTTTCGTGATGAATTTTGGCACTGGTACGTGAATAAACGTCAAAAGAAATTCCAAAATCTTCAAACGATTTTTTAATAATCCCATGAAATTTATCGACCACATCCTGCGGGGTAATTCCTTCGTTCTTAGCTTTTAATGTAATTGGCACACCGTGTTCGTCGGAGCCACCAATCAACAAAACATCTTCATTTTTTAACCGAAGATATCGGGCATAAATATCGGCTGGCACATAAACTCCGGCAAGGTGGCCGATATGGATTGGACCGTTTGCATACGGAAGTGCAGTAGTTATAAGTGTACGTTTAAACTTGCTCATCTGTAATAAATTGAAATTCGTTTTTAGGGCTGCAAAGATAGTGGAAAAATTAGAAAGAGCTTGGAAAATAAATTGGTTTAACTTTGTCGCAAATTTATGAATATGTCAAAATTTACCCACATCATTTTTGACCTCGACGGAACACTAACCGACAATACACGAGGAATTGGAAATTCAATAAAATATGCATTGAAACAGATGCATATTGATAATTATTCAGTCGATATTTTGGAGCAATTTATTGGGCCGCCATTGCAATGGGGATTTAAAAATGTGTTTGGAATGAACGATAGAAATACAGAACTGGCCGTTGGATATTTTCGTGAATATTATGCAGAAAAAGGCTTGTTTGAAAATGAACCTTATCCCGGGATTCAGGAATTGCTTGAAGAGTTAAATAACTCAGGTAAGAAAATGTACATCGCAACTGCAAAGTATGAAAAATATGCACAAAAAATTATGGAGCATTTTGAATTCGACAAATATATTATTCAATTGAACGGGGCTGATTACAGTGGAAGAAAAGCAACAAAAACGACCATAATTGCAAATCTTTTGGAGGTTCAAAAACTGGTTGCTTCAAACGAAATTGTTATGGTTGGCGACACTGTTTATGATATTGAAGGAGGTAAAGAGAACGGACTTTCAACCATTGCAGTAAATTATGGTTTTGGGAAAGAACCGGATTTACAAAAGGCCGGGCCTAATTTTTTTGCTGAAAATGTAGAAGAACTTTATGAGATATTGACCACATAATTTTTAGTCAATTAATTTTCCATTTTGTACCTTTCATCTTTGAAAACAAATCAGAATGATAATTCCACGATATTTAAAACAAGGCTCTAAAATCCGCATCGTTTCCCCAGCAGGAAAAGTTAAGGAAGAATTTGTTATGCCAGCAGTTGAATGGTTGGAAAAACAGGGTTACAAAGTAGAATTGGGCAAACATGTTTTTGAACAACATTTTCAGTTTGCAGGTACGGATGCGCAGCGGTTGGAAGATTTACAAATTGCTTTGGACGACCCGAAATGTTCAGCAATAATTTGCTCGCGCGGAGGTTACGGAACGGTTCGGATTATTGGTCAATTGGATTTTCCCAAATTCAAAAAATACCCAAAATGGTTAGTTGGTTTTAGCGATGTTACAATTCTTCATTCTTGGTTAAATAATTTGGGATTTGCATCCATTCACGGAGTAATGCCTAAAAACTTCATTGACGATGCTGGAATTCCGACCGAGAATTTAATTTCATTACTGAATTTGTTGGAAGGGCGGGCGGTTGAATACTCCATTCCTTCATCTGAAATTAACCGAAATGGAAATGCCAAAGCAGAATTAATTGGGGGCAACTTGTCTATTATTACAAGTTTGCAGGGAACAAAATATGAGTTAAATACTAACGGGAAAATCCTTTTTCTGGAAGATATCGATGAGTTTTCCTACCACATTGACCGGATGATTCTTCAATTGAAATTGAGTGGAAAACTGGATAATCTGGTCGGATTGATTTTGGGTGATTTTACCGAGATGAAAGACAATGAATCGCCTTTTGGGAAAACAATCCATGAAATAATTCTGGATGCTGTTCAGGAATTTGATTATCCGGTTTGTTTTGGATTTCCTGCCGGGCACGACAGAAAGAATCTGGCACTTGCTTTTGGCAAGAAGTGGAAGTTAAATGTTTTGGAAAACGAAACTACTTTGAAATTTATTTAATATTTTGTCTATTCGGACGTCATGCTGAATTAATTTCAGCATCTCCATTTTAAAATCAACAGATTCCGAAACGAGTTCGGAATGACGTTCCGCTAATACTACAAATATGGTTTTGTACTGGATATTGAATTCTCAGAAGCTCACAAAGTTCGGAATGACGTTCCGCTAATACTACAAATATGGTATCAACACGCGAAATAGGAGAAATTGCAGAAGGACTGGCACAGCAACATTTGCTGAAACTTGGTTATAAAATTAAAGAAACCAACTGGTACCATGGTCATTTAGAGTTAGATATTATTGCCCAAGATGGCGACGAACTGGTAATTGTAGAGGTAAAATCGCGCAATGGAATCCGATATGAACATCCTTCGGAAGCGGTTACAAATGGGAAGATAAAACGAATTGTGGAAGCTGCCGATGCCTATATTTTGGAAAAAGATTGGGAAAATGAAACCCGGTTTGATGTGATTACCGTTATTTTTTTCGGGCAAAATCATGAATTGGAACATTTTAAAGATGCATTTTACCCAACGATGTAAACTTAATCCATCCTAAAATTTCTTTGGTTATTTTCATTTGACAATTTGATTTCAATATGATTCCGTTATTTTTAACGTTTCTAAAATTTTAACGATGAACATTGAAGAAGTTCGTGAATATTGTATAGCAAAAAAAGCGGTGACCGAAAGTTTCCCTTTCGATGAAACAACTTTAGTTTTTAAGGTGATGAATAAAATATTTTGCCTGCTTGGGCTGGACGATACCCGGGTAAGTTTAAAAAACGAACCCGAAAAAAATATTGAACTCCGGGCGCATTATCCAGTAATAATCCCGGGTTATCACCTCAACAAACAACATTGGAATACCATTGAACTCGACGGAACAGTTCCTGTTGTTATAATGAAAGAAATGATTGATGAGTCGTACCATTTAATCGTAAAAAGTTTGCCTAAGAAAAAACAAGAAGAATTTAGCCTGATTAATTTATGAGTTTTTGTTATGAAAAGGCAAAAGGCAAAGAGTAAAGGTGAGTGCCTTTAATCACAGCAGTTTGGCTTTGCAATAGAATAATTTGTGAATAATTCAGGTTAGGAATTTATAAAATATATGAAGTTATTATCGTTATTGTTTGCACTGGTGCTGGTTTCATCAGTTACTGTTTTTTCGCAGGACGAAAAGGAAAACTTTACAATCGTAAAAGAACTAAAACACACCTCGGTAATCAGTCAGGGAAGTACCGGTACTTGCTGGAGTTTTGCAACCACCAGTTTTCTGGAATCTGAAATTATGCGAAAAGGATTGCCTGAAACAGATCTTTCTGAAATGTATTTTGTGGCCAAAGCATACAAAATTAAAGCGAAAGAATACCTGCTTTACCACGGCAATAATAATTTTAGCCAGGGTGGTCAGGCACACGATGTTTTGGATGTAATTCGCAAAGATGGCGTTGTTACCGAAAAAGCTTATCCGGGGAAAAAGATTAATGGAAGATTCCGGCATCGTGGTTTGGTGAACGAATTGAACCAGGTAGTTGCCAAATTAAACAAAAAAAGGAAAAATTTTAATGCCGGGGATTTAAACTCGTTAAACCCGATATTAAAAGAACAGATCGGTAAAATCCCCAGAAAAATAAAAACAGACAATGGGAAAGTGTCGCCCATTGAATTTGCGGCGGATCTTCAAATAAATCCGGATGATTATATTGAAATAAGTTCATACATGCATCACCCTTTTTACAAAATATTTGTATTGGAAGTTCCCGACAATTGGTCGCACGCATTTTATTACAATTTGCCCATCAACGAATTAATTGAAGTAATTTATTATTCGTTGGAAAATGGGTTTACCGTTGCCTGGGACGGCGATACCAGCGAAAAAACATTTCAAAATAAAAAGGGGAAAGCCGATTTGCCGAAGAATCAAATTGGCAAGGTAGATCAGGAGTTGCGTCAGGAAACCTTTTTAACCCGGAAAACTACCGACGATCATTTAATGCATTTAGTAGGCCTTTCGAAAGATTCAGAAGGGAAAAACTGTTTTTATACAAAAAATTCGTGGGGTGCCGGCAGCAACGATTTTGGTGGTTATTTGCACATGACAGAAGATTACGCCCGGCTTAAAACTATTGCTATTTTGGTAAATAAAGATGCAATCCCTGATTATATTAAAACTAAATTGAATTTGTAATGCGCGAATTTAAACTCACTTCGGAATATATTGAATTGGTAAAACTCTTGAAGTTATTGCAAATTGCCCAAACCGGCGGTCATGCAAAAATAATGGTTGACAACGGCGAAGTTTTTCGCAATGGGAAACAGGAGTTTCGAAAACGTGCAAAGTTACGTGCCGGAGATGTGATAGAAGTACTCGGAGAAAAAATTGTTTTGAATGTGTAAAAACAGACATAAAAAAAGCCGGGTTTGGACCGGCTTCAAATGTGTTAGTGCAAAACAAAGGAATAATTTAGGAAGGGTATTAAGAAATCGAGGATTTCTATTTAGTCAAAATTAGGTTATTTTGTTCTTTTAAAAGGGAAAAATATCTGATAAGATTTTGAAAGGCTGGAAAAGGGGATTGAAATACGGGTTTTTCGGTATTGAATGTAACGAAAAATTAAATGAACTAAAAAAAAGACTCCTCATTACAAGGAGTCTTTTTTTTAGTTGCTGAGAAAGGTAAGCTCCATTTTTAAATAGTGTAGCGTATCGTCAACCTTTCCAAACTTACTTAACTCTTCGTCTTTTATCGAGATATTAAAATCTCGCTCAAGAAAGTTGGTAAAAATAGTCCAGTCAATATTGTCGAAATTAAGGTCGTCAATAAAAGATGCATCTGGCTGAATGTTTTCTTTGTTAACTCCGGTTTTACGCAATACACGGTAGAGCCTCCTCCGAATCGATTTTTCCTCTAAAGCTTCTGTTTCCATTCTGAAAATTTAAAAGTTCGAACAAATGAGTTCAATGATCAAATGTATGAACAATTGTGCATATATATTATGACTTTAACACAATTTAACCCAAAATTCATGAATTATTGTTTGGGTATAACAGACAGAAAAGCTGTAGGAGGGTTGCAAAAAATTATTGAGAATCTGTTTTTAGCAAACTGTAAATTTCAAGGTCGTGGTATTTCTGGTTGTGCAGTTCGCCAGCTCTTTCGATATCCCCAAAAATAAAACCAAAGTATTTCGGAATTGCTGCACTTTTTGCATTACCAACTGCAACCTTAATTTGAACTCGGTTCATTTTTTAATTTCAGAAAAGCGTATCGAATTAGTTTGTCAACACACATTGTAGCAATTCCTTTTCCTTGTTTATATGCAGCCAACCAATAAGCCAATTCGATTTTCCAGTTCATCCGGTCAGTATCTTTAAAGCCAATCAGCCCGGCAAACTCTTCGTTAAACCAAATACTATAAGCATTGTTTTTTTTACCTACAGGTTGATTTATTACACTTTGAATAAATTTTCCGGTATCGGAAATTTGTTGGGTCATTCAATAAAAGGTAGCCACGTTTGCAAATATTCGTGGACGCGTTCAATGGTCGAAAATATTACTGTTGCCATTGAACGTTTTATGGTTTCTAATCGAATATTCTTATTTACGGAGAGGCGTTTCATCTCATTCAATGGTTTTTAAATCAATAAGAAAAACTTGTTCTTTAAAACTTGCCGATCGTTCACAAGAAATTAACAACGAATCATTCCCCCAAAAACAGGACTCCTCGGTTTGAGCGTCAAAAATAGAATCCATTTCGATGTATGTTTTTTTTACCACTGAAAATTTTTCCGGGAGAAAAATCCGAAAACAGCCAAAGAATAGGTTTGTAGTTTTTGAACCCAACGAGTGCCAGTTTTGTTTGGTCGGTCCAGTTTTTTATGAAAATATATAAATTATCATCCAACTCTATCATCGCCTCGCAATCGAATGGAGTATTTTTTTCCTATAAATTATAATTTGTTTGATTTTAAAAACTAAACTTAGGGTTTGTGAAGAAATAACATGACTGGAATTGACGAAGTTATTTTGTGCGATAACAAGGCAAAAAACGTTGCTATAGCAATAGTTACAGCGAGGCTTTTTAACGAAGTTAGCGTGCAAAAG